>DATKGB010000017.1:0-16923 GCA_035544315.1 Verrucomicrobiia bacterium | reverse complement strand
TATTCGGTGAACGTGCCGGAGGTGGTCACCCGACCGATCTTGTCGCCGAAGTTCTCCGTGAACCAGAGGGCCCCGTCCGGACCCGTGGTGATGCCGATAGGGTTGCTTTGCGCGGTCGGGATCATGTATTCGGTGAACGTGCCGGAGGTGGTCACCCGACCGATCTTGCCGGCGTTGTCTTCCGTGAACCAGAGGGCCCCATCCGGACCCGTGGTGATGCCGTAAGGACCGCTGCTCGCGGTCGGGATCGTGTATTCGGTGAACGTGCCGGAGGTTGTCACCCGACCGATCTTGCCGTCGAGGCTTTCCGTGAACCAGAGGGCCCCATCCGGACCCGTGGTGATGCCGTAAGGACCGCTGCTGTTCCCGGTCGGGATCGTATATTCGGCGAACGCGGGTCTTACCGGTGAGGAGTAGATGCCGCCTGAGCTTCCGATGACGTAGAGTTGACCACCGGCGCTCGAGATGCTCACGCCCGCGCCGCTCTGCGCGCTCCAACCCGGCGTGTTCAGGTCGTAGTAGTAAATCGAATTGCCGCTCGAGTTGGTGGGATAGCCTAAGGCGAAGATGCCGCCGATGGTCGTCGGTGTGACGGCCGACGCACTGCCCGGCAGCTGCACGAAGCTAGTGTTGGTGTTTTCATAATAAATGCTGCCGATCGAATTGAGGATGTATAAACCGCCTGGGGAGACCGTTCCGCTCGGCAACGTGTACGAACCGGTGTCAAACGAACCGGCAATTGACACGCCCGAACCGGGCACTTGGGACCAGGTTCCACCGACATGGTGCCAGATCGCCCGGTCGGGTCCGGCGCCGCCGTTGGAAAGCACGTAGAACGAGCCGTCCGCTGCAGTGGTAACGGCACTCGCGCCGCCGCCCAGCGCGGTCCAACCCCCGACGCTTAACGAATACGTTCCGCCGCCGGAGTTGATTGCGTAGAGCGTGCCATTGGGCGCGACCGCGAGCCGCGAGGCCAGCCCCGAAATGTTGGTCCAGTTTCCGCTTGCATAATGCCAGATGTATTTATCGGCCCCGGCGGGCGCATTTGAAAGCACCCAGAGCGAACCGTCGGGAGCGGCGGCGGCAGAACTTGCCGCACCGGGAATCTGCGTCCAATTCAAGCCCTGAATCGCGCTCTGCGGCCGAACATTCATGACGCTCGCCGGAAGAATCGCGGTCTTGGCCATCGGCGCGGCTTTGATCAGCGCGGGCGAAACGGATTGCGGCGTGTGGAGCACGATGCCGCCGGTCTGCGGGGTCATGGGTCTTGAGCCCGAGCATCCCGCTAGCGCTAAGCTAAGAGCCAGTGCGGAAAATACATAAGAACGAAAACTCATAACCCCTCCACATAACGCGCGGGCCAGTCGAACGCTTCAGATGGCTCTTTCGATTAAGAAGATGCCGCGCCTGCCTCAACTTAGTCGTTCGATACGTCCGCGAATGGCGGTGTCGTCGAGGCCCTGTACGGCAAACGTTTTGGATCGGCCGCGGTGCCCGCGAATCAGTTCGATCTGCGAGGGCGCGACGCCGAGCGCTTGGGCGAGCGCGCGGATGCAGGCCAGATTCGCCGCACCCTCGACCGCGCGCTCGCGGACGCGCAATACGAGCGCTTCTTGCTCGTAGGAAAAACCCGGCCGTTTCGAGCCGGGTTTGACCGTTAACCGTAAGAGTGTCGGCGTCGCGGCCTACAAGCGGCGTTTCTTGAGGCCGCGCCGGTTAGGCTGGAACGGCGCCCCGACTTTGAACGTCTTGGAGTTGTGCGGGAGCATCTCGTCGACGTCCTCGCAGCCGATCGGCGTGAACTCGCGGCAATCGTGGGGGCGGCCTTCGTAGACACCGCAATAATATTTGCCGGATTCGCCGCCCTTGAGGAACACGCAGTTATCGGCGATGTCGTCGGTGACCTTACGCAACCACCCCATCGTAAAGCCGTCGGCGGATTTTCGTTCGACGACGTATTCGGTCATGACGTCGTCGTAGCTCATCTTGAGATGATCGGCTAAACGCTGGACGTCGGCCTTACTGACGAAGGGTTCGTAGCCGCTGCAACATTCGGCGCAGCCCGGCGGGCACGCGATGTTCTCGGGCAACTCGGTCAAGTTCTTGCGCGCGAGATCGATCACTTTAGCGATGGCTTTGACGAACTCGGGATCGTCGTTGTACTTGTACACCCATTCGCGCTTGGTGATTTCGTTGGCGTTGTAATACCGCGTCGTGCGTTCGTCGAATTCGACGGTAATGTGCTCCTCGTCGATCTCGATCTTGTTGACGTGTTCGATCGGACGCGCGTCGAGCAGTTCGGGATGGGTCGCTTGGCCCGTGCGGCGCGTGAAGTCCTTGAGGGCAATGAGGTCGATGGTTTGCATAGCCGCCCCCTCTTCGAGTTCGTGCGGGTGCCGCCTGTGTGGCCGCGAAAAGATGGCGCATGAAAACGGCAATCGGGGTCGATCTCGGCGGCTCGCACGTTAGCGCGGGCGTGGTATCCGAAGACGGCGTCATCCACAGCCAACACGGATTGGACCTCACCGACCTCGCCTTCGACAAAGTGGTCGCCTCGATCGAGGAGGTCGTCGGCGAGGCGCTCGACGACGACAAGGATGCCGTTGGCATCGGCATTGGGTCGCCGGGGAACATCGCGGCCGATACCGGCGCGGTGCTGTATTCACCCAACTTCGGCTGGGAGAACCAACCGTTGGGCGCCACGCTGCGCAAACGCTTCAAGCAACCGGTCTTCATCGGCAACGACGCGCGCTGCGCGACCTTGGGCGAGTATACGTTTGGGATCGGAAAAGGCACGACCAATTTCGTGTTGCTGACGTTGGGCACCGGGATCGGCGGCGGAATCGTCGGCGGGGGTCGCCTGTTGCTGGGCAACCGATTCGGCGCGGGTGAAATCGGCCACCATCAAATTCGTCCGACCGACGGCTTCCACTGTGCTTGCGGCAAGATTGGCTGTTTTGAGGCCCAGGCATCGGGCACCGGATTGATTCGACACGCGTTTGCCGTCGAGCCGTCATTTCCGCGTAGCGTGTTGCTCGATGTGTCGCGCGAAAAGCTGAGCTCGAAGAAAATTCGAAAAGCCGCGCAAGCCGGTGACGCGCACGCGCTGGCCGCGTGGAGAAATTTTGCGGGCGATCTGGCGTTGGGGCTGGCGAACATCGTCGCGTTCGTGAATCCCGAGTTGATCGCGCTGGGCGGGGGCGTGAGCACTGCCGGCGACTTCATGCTCGATGCGGTCAAGGCGCGCGTCGACGAATTGACGACGATGGTACCCAAGGGCACGACCCAAATCGCGATTGCCAAACTTGGTAACGACGCCGGTCAAGTAGGCGCTGCCACGATGGCGTTTCGCGGCGGCCTCAAGACCGCCGCCGATGCGTAAGCTCGCGCTCGTCACCGGCGCCTCGGGCGGTCTGGGGCTGGAGTTCGCGCGATTGCTAGCTGCCGACGGATACGACCTCGCCTTGGTCGCGCGCTCGGGTCCGACGTTAGACGATATCGCCGATCGACTGCGCGGTGCGCACAGCGTCGCGGTCGCGACGATCGTGCAAGACCTTGCCGTCGACGGCGCTGCCGACGCGGTGTTCGCGCGCGTGCCGAGGTGCGACGTGCTGGTCAACAATGCGGGTTTTGCGAGCAACGGCCGTTTCGATCGTTTGCCCGAAGACCGCGTTCGTCAGGAGTTGCTGCTCGACGTCGTCACCTTGACGGCGCTGACGCGCAAATACTTGCCGGGGATGGTCGAGCGCGCGGGCGGAAAAGTGCTCAACGTCGCGTCGACGGCCGCATTCTTGCCCGGGCCGTTCATGGCCGTGTATTACGCAGCCAAAGCCTACGTGCTGTCGTTCTCCGAGGCGTTGGCAGAAGAACTCCGGGGTACCGGCGTGACGGTCACGTGTCTGTGCCCCGGTGCGACCGCGACCGGATTCGCCGATCGCGCGGAGATGCGCGATGCACCGCTCTTCAAATTGCCGGCCGCCGACGCCGCGGCCGTTGCCAAAGCCGGTTATCGGGGTATGGCCCGCGGAAAGCGCGTCGTCGTTCCCGGGATATCCAACAAGCTCGTCGCGCTGTCGCCGCACATCACACCGCGCGGCCTCTTGCTGAAGCTCTCGCGCAACCTCGTCGAGCAGCCGAACAAGGAGCATCGTTCTTGAATATCGCGGTCGTACTGCTGATCGTCGCTGTTGTGGTCGTCGTCGCCGTCGAGATCGGCGTGTTGCTCATGAAGTCGGTCCTTTCAAGCGATCCCGAACATCACTCGCGACGTTCACCCGCGGCCCGCGTCATCGTCTATGTCGTCTGCGCGCTCGTCCTCATCGCGTTCACAACCCTAGCAACCGGCCTACGCCCCTGGCTAATCGCAGCCCTGATCTTCCTCATCCCAATGGTTTTTCTCGCCACCTACCGCAAACCATAGCGTCAGACACTGCGCGCGGTTAGACTCCGGCGGCTTGGCGCAGGGGGCCGCGCAGGAGGTAATCTTGTGCGGGGATCGTGTTGGTGTTGGTGATCTGCGCGATGAGCGCGGCGATCCGGCGCGACGAGCGCACCGGCGCGACGATCTCTTGCGCGCGGCGAATCTGCGCGAGTCGATCGGGCAAGCGAATCATCTTGCGTACCGCTTCGACGACCTCGCGGCTACCATGAATGGCCACTTCGCCCAAACCGTTGGCGCGCACGAACTCCACGTTGCCGCGTTCTTGGCCAGGCACGTAGTCGTAGACGATGATGGGAAGCTGCGCGGCATTGGCTTCGGCCAGCGATCCCGGGCCGGCTTTGGTGACCAGCAGGTCCACCGCGTTGAATAATTCGGGGATCTTGTCGGTGAAGCCCATCACCGTCATCGGGGTGGGCAGGACGATCGACAGTTCGTCTAAGCGTTGACGCAGCGGCTCGTTCCGTCCGCAAACCACGACCATGTGAATCGGCAGTTTGGCTTTGGCTAGCCCCAGCGCGGTCGGCAGCAACTTTCCGCCGCCTTCGCCGCCGGCCATCAAGAGCACGATCAGCGCGCCTTTGGGCAGCCCCAACTGCGCGCGCAGTTCGTCCTTGGTGCCGCTGACATCGTCGAACTTCGGGTGAATCGGATGGCCGAGCAGGCGTAAGTGCGACGGCAGCACGCCGCGCGAGATCGCGCGGTCGTAAACTTCGCGGGCCGGAACGACCACCGCGTCGGCTTCGGGCGTCAGCCAGGATTCGTGGACTTTGCCCAGGTCGGTGATGACCGTGACGATCGGAATGTGTTCCATGTGCGCGTCGGCTCGAGCGCGCAGTGCTGCGTGGTTGAGCAACGGGTGCACCGAGACGATCACGTCGGGGTCGTAGGCCAGGAAGTGGTCGCGCATCCGCTCGCGGTAGAGCGGTTCGCAGAAGCGCACCAGCGCGCGGTAGCGGCGGCGGCCGTTGGTGGCGTAGTACAGCGCGCCGTAGACGGGAGGCGCGTAGCGCAGCGCCGCCGAGTAGCCCCAGCCCAGCTGGGTCAGCGGAAACGAGCAGTGGGCGGCGACATCGTCGACGCGGTGTTCGAAAGCAACGGGCTCGACGATCTCGTCCAACGCCGCGGTGATCGCGTTAGCGGCGCTGCGATGGCCGCCGCCGGTGTCAGAGATCAAAAACAGGGCCCGTTTGGTCATTCGTTCTCCAAGTTAGGCTGCCCGTGCCGGAGCGCGGCGATGCGTTCGGCGCAGGGCGGCTTTGCGCACGCGGCGACTCGTTGGGGCGAGCCACGCCATGAACGCACGAGCCGGAGCATCGTAAAACCGAAAGATGTCTCCGAACTCGATGTCGGGGTTTCGGTGGTGGCCGTCGTGGTCCTCGGGCAAGACGATCCCGGCGGCGCGAAGGACTCCAGCTAGCCATGCGGGGGTCCCCCAGCCCAGTTCGCTGGTATGCCGCCACCAGACGTGCAGCTGCCCCAGCGCCAGCCCGACGACCGCACCGGGCCAAGAGACGTGCCAAACGGCCGCGGCTATGGCAAGGTAGGGCAACGCGCCGAGCAGCCCGTCGAGCATCACCCGCGGGTCGACCGACAGCACCGCATGCTCCCGGTACCCCCGACGTCGATCGTGATGCGTGCGCAAATGGAGCGTGCCCCAAAGATGTTGGGGCACGTGATAGAAGAACGTGGATCCGAAATCGCCGACGACGAGGACGACGAGCGCGACGAGTGCGAGTGACATCAACGGTGACGTACCCACTAATTGCAGCGCTAGTTGCAATGGCTGTGGTATGCGGTTGCGGCCGTCCCATGAGGAACGTGTCGCACAAGCCGGTTGCGCTAGCCAGGTTGGCGCATCTGCTCGACGTCGCAGCGACCTGGCGCGGCCACGCGCCGCCGCGCGACGGCATCTTCGGCGCGCGCCTTTTGCTTGACGGCGGTCGCGTCGTCGCGCCGGATTTGGCGATCGCGCGCGCGATTCTGCATACAAATCTGCAGATCGCTCCAGCGGACGCGTTGGATTTTGCCGTCCAAACCGTTCGGGCCGCGCACGACAACGAGTTGCCGCCGGAGTTTCTGGGCGCCGCGTTGCTCCAAGAGTCCGCCTACGACCCGCGCGCGTTCTCATCGGCTGGAGCGATCGGGATCGGCCAATTCATGCCCGACACCGCCGCGGGCATCGGGCTGGATCCCAACGACCCCGACGCAGCGATTGCCGGCGCCGCCGAGTTGTTAGGCGATTACGTGCGCGCGTACCGCGATCGCGACGACCGCTATTCGCTAGCCCTGGCAGCCTACAACGCAGGGCCGGGCACAGTTGCGGAGTACGGTGGGGTCCCGCCATACGCGGAGACTCGCGGCTATATCGACGATATCGACGATCGCGAAGTGCAGGTCTACGGCTACGAAAGCGGCACTCGGCGGCAGGGTGACGGGGTTTTCGGCGAATAGGGCGGCCATGAGAAATTTGCGAACGACCGCCTGCGGCCTTATTGCCGCCTTACTATTTGCCGCTTGCGGCAACGCGACGTCAAATATGGGGTTCGCCGTTCCGGCCGGATACCAATCGAAGTTCAATCTGTTCGGTTCGGAGATGTGGATTCGCGGTCAGGCCGATCACCCCGACATGCTGATGCTGATGACGATTCCCAAGAAATTCGACATCGGCACGACCGGCAAGGATTTCAATTTCGACTCGATGCCGGGACAATCGGTCAAGAACGCGCGCCTCACGGAGCACAAGAAGATCGTGATGTGCGGCAATCAACCCGCGTTTGAAGCCAAGGCCGTCGGCACGAGCGACGCGACCAAAGCCACCGGAAAGAACGGCGCCGAAGATATCGATATGATCTTAACCGGTTGGGGAAATAATACGTACATGGTGATGTACGCGCATCCGCACAGCACGCCGGCGGATCCCGCTTCCGAAGCCGCGCTCATGACGCTCTGTCCGAAAACGCCCTAGGCTCCGCATCGTTCGTTGAACGCATTGTGGCGGCGCTTGCTGGCGCGACAGCCGCTGGAATGGACCACCGGCTCCGTGCAAGGCCCGACCTTACGGCGGGCTTTGGGCTGGCCGGCGCTGACCGCGATCGGTTTGGGGACGATGCTCGGCGGCATCTTCCCGACCGTCGGGCCGGGCGCGATGCACGCTGGTCCCGCAGTCGTGCTTTCGTTCGTACTAACCGGTGCGATCTGCGTCGCGGTCGCGCTGTGTTATGCCGAGTTCGCATCGATGGTGCCGGTCGCGGGCAGCGCGTACACCTACGCCTACGCAACGCTAGGCGAAATCGTCGCGTGGATCATCGGCTGGGATTTGATTCTCGAATACGGCCTTTCGGTCGCGCCCACGGCGTCGTCGTGGTCGTCGTACGCGCAGAACCTGCTGCGCAGGTCGGCATTCGGCTACCCGTTTGGGCGCAGACCGCCTGGGTCGCTCGGGGGCATTTTCAAGTCGACGTGCTGGCGTCGGTCATCACGTTGCTCGTCACCGTGCTGGTGGCCATCGGAATTCGGGAGTCGGCGCGCGCCAACGCGACCTTGGTCGGCGTGCAGATCGTCGCGATGATCGTGTTCGTCGTGGCGCTGGTGCCGTTCATCCATCCGGCCAATTTGCATCCGTTCGCGCCGTTCGGCTGGCACGGCGTGGTCGTGAGCGCCTCGCTGGTGTTTTTTGCCTACATCGGCTTCGACACGGTGACCGTTGCATCCGAAGAAGCGCATCGCCCCGAACGCGACGTGCCGATCGGTATCATCCTGTCGCTGATTATCGGCGTGATCTTGTTTTGTACGATCGCGTACGTGACCGCCGGTTCGCTTTCGTATCTGAAATATACCGGTGACGGCGGCGCCGCGATGACCGACGCGGTTGCGGCGAACATTCGCAATCCGTGGTTGATTGCGGTGGTCGGCATCGGCGGCATTGCCGGCAACTTCACCGTGATGCTGACCTCGCTGCTCGGGCAGATTCGGATCTTTTACGTGATGGCGCGCGACCGGATGCTGCCGCCTGGTGTCGCGACGATTCATCCGAGATTCCGAACCCCGGCGCGGATGACGTTCGTGACCGGCGCCGTCGTCGCGGTGCTGGCGGCGGTTTTGCCGCTGACCGACCTGCTCAACTTTGTCAATATCGGGACGCTGGCGGCGTTTGCGATCGTTTGCGCCGGGGTGCTCGTCCTTCGAATCGTGCGCCCCGACGCGCGCCGGCCGTTCAAGGCGCCGCTGGCACCGATCTTCACGATCTTCGGCGCGCTTGGCTGTGCGGGATTGACGGCATTCTTCCCGTGGCCCACGTGGGCGCGCTTCGGCATCTGGTTCGCTCTGGGCATCGCCGTGTACGTGACCTACGGCTACCGTCACTCGCGTCTGAAGGGCCAATCGCCCGGCTAAAGGCTGCCACCAGGACCACGTCGGGCGGGTTATAACGTGCTAGAAATCGGGAAAGGGGGCTGCATGTCTTCGACGCTACGATCCGATCGGCTCGAGATACTCACGGTCCCGCCGAGCGGTCGAGGTAGGACGTTTGGTGAAAATGTGGCCGCCGGCCTCACGGCGCCGCGCAAGCACCTTTCGTCGAGATACTTTTACGACGACCTGGGATCGGCGTTGTTCGACGCGATCACCCATCTGCCCGAATACTATCTCACCCGGGCTGAGACTGAAATTCTCTCCGAGCAAGGTTGGGAGATCGTGCGCGCCCTCGACGGCCCGGTCGAGTTCTTGGAACTGGGCAGCGGAAGCGCCGTAAAGACGCGGATCTTGATCGAAGAAGCGTTGCGCGCGAACGGCCGCCTGCGCTATACGCCGATCGATATCTCATCGGAAGCGTTGTGCGGTTCGGCCGGCGCGCTGGTCGATGCCTATCCGGCCTTGCGCGTGCGCGGTTTCATCGCCGACTATTTCGACGTGCTGGCGTCCCCATTGCTCGCGTTTGAAGATCGGGCGCTGGCGATGTTGATGGGCTCCAATTTGGGCAACTACGCTCCCGACGAAGCCGCCGCACTGCTGGCGAGTTTGTATCGTGCCCTGCGCCCGGGCGACGGCCTGCTGATCGGCGTCGACGGCGAGCGCGACCGCGCGATCCTGGAGCGCGCCTACGACGACCCGGCGGGCGTGACCGCCGCGTTCAATCGGAATCTTCTCGCGCGGATCAATCGCGAACTCGGCGGCACGTTCGACGTGGCGGCGTTCTCGCACATTGCCTCGTACGATCCCGCGCGCCGTTGCGTCGATTCGTTCCTCGCGTCGCCGCGCGCGCAAACGGTTCGCATCGAGACGCTCGACTTGGACGTGGCGCTGGCCGCCGGCGAGCGGATCCACACCGAGTCGTCGTACAAATTCGATCGTGAATGGGTCGCCGCGCTGGGCGCGACCGCCGGCTTCACGCTCAAGCAGACCTGGAACGACGACGCGATGCGATTCGGCGTTCACCTCTTCGCGAAGGGGTAATTTTCGGAGGGCCCGCCGAAATCGCGCCCCATGAAATTGCTCGCTCGCATTGCCTGCGCCGGCTTGAGCCTGGCGCTCGTTCTTCCGGCGCTACCGACCCTGGGTCGCCCGGTTGGAGCCGAGGACCTGTACGCGTTCACGCTGCTCGACGGAACCCAAATCTCCCCGAACGGCAAGCTGATCGCAGTCACTGCCTCGACGCTCGATGGCCCCAAAAACGCCGCGGAGTCGACGATCCTGCTGCTTGACTCCAGCACCGGCAAACGTTGGAACGCAACGCGCGGCAAACACGACGGCGGCGCGAACTGGATGCCGGACTCTTCGGGCTTCGCGTTCGCGCGTCCCGACACGAAACTGCACAAACCCGAAATCTTCACCTATACCGTCGCGACCGGACGTATCGCGCAGCTTACCCATCTCAAAGACGGTGCGAGCGGCGCGCTCTATTCGCACGACGGCAAACGGATCGCCTTTACGGTCACGTCCGTCGATTCGCCGCACACCGCGTGGGTCGATTTTGCCAAGGCGGGATTCAAGCCCAAACCCGAACAAAAGAAATCCGACATCCACATCATCACGCAACTAGGTTTCCGTGTTAACGGGGTAGGCTACGTCGCCGACGAGCATTCGCACATCTGGGTAATGAGCGCCGACGGTTCGGGCGTCAAACAATTAACCAGCGGTCGCTGGACTGAAAATCTCGCGGCTTGGTCGCCCGACGATCGTACGTTGGCGTTGGACTCGGTGCGTTTCGACTCGATTTATCTTGGTCCCGACGATATCTATACGATTCCTTCGAACGGCGGCGCGTTGACGAAACTTGCGTCCTTTCAAACCGTGAACGCCGGAGAAACCTACGCCAACGCGGGCAATCGGCTATGGTTCTTTTCCGGCGGCGTTCTCGACCCCGACGAGTACCTGGCCTTGACGTCTGCGGATCCCGATGGTTCGAACCGTCGCGATCTAGTCGCCAAGAATACCTACCTGTGGGGCGATTCGCTGTTAGCCGACATGAAAGAAGGCGGCGGCACGTGCGGCCCGCTCTTCGCGCCCGGCGATGCATGGTTCGCGATTAACATCGACGGCCCCGGATACTCGAACCTTCGCAAGGTCGACGCCGCTACCGGCGCCGTTTCGGACTTGACGCCGCCGCGGGGCGAGGCGTGGTCGTGTTCGATGAGCGGCAACGGCCGCAAAGTCGCCTACTTGTATAGCGATTTCATGCACCCTGCCGACGTCTTCGTCGTCGATACCGCCGGCGGCGCGCCGCGCAAACTCACCGATGTCAACGGGAAACTTTTGAGCGAACTCTCGCTCTCTCAACCGCAGCCGTTCGCGGTCACCGATCCCGTCGGTCTAACGGTGCATGCCTGGTTCATGCCGGCGCTGGGCACCAAGCCTGGCGAAAAGCGTCCGACACTGTTGGACATTCACGGCGGTCCGTCCACGCAGTTCGGTGACACGTTCTTTGACGAGTTCCAATACTGGGCCGGACAAGGCTATAACGTCGTGTTTTCGGATCCGCGCGGCAGCACCGGATTCGGCTACGCCTTTCAGGAAGCGTTAGCCAAGAACTGGGGCGACGCGATGTTCGACGATACGCAAGCCGTCATGGACGCCGCCGTCGCGCGCCCCGACGTCGATGCGTCGCGCTTAGCGGTGTTGGGCGGATCGTACGGCGGGTACGCTACGCTATGGGTCGTCTCGCACACCGACCGCTACAAAACCGCAATCGCCGAACGTGCCGTCAGCAACTTGGAGAGCGAACAGTTCGTCGCAGACTTCGCGTCGGCCAACGGCCTAGGCGGCCAATATTCGTGGGGCTATCCATGGGAAGCCGGCAACCAAGTCGCCGCGCAATCCCCGATCACCTACGTTACCGACGTCCACACGCCGTTGCTGCTCCTGCACTCCGACGAAGATACGCGCACCCCGATCGATCAAACGCTTCAGGAGTTCACCGCGCTTAAAATTCTTGGCCGCACCGTCGAATACGTCGAAGTACCCGGTGAAAACCACGACCTCTCCCGCACCGGCGCCCCCATCCACCGCGTCGAACGCCTCCGCATCCTCAGCGACTGGCTACGCTCCTACCTGTCACCCTAGCCGCCGGCGTCATGCCGAGCCAATGGCGCGGCGTTCTAAAGCGCGGAAGAAGAGATCGGCGGCGATCGCCAACAATGCTGCGGGGATGCTACCGGCGAGGGTTTCGGCGGTGTACTGCGCGTCGAGTCCGCGGAAGATCAACACGCCTAAGCCGCCGGCGTTGACGTATCCGCCGAGGGTCGCCAGCGCGATCATCGCGACGACGGCGATGCGCAGGCCGCCAAGAATCACCGGCGTTGCAAGCGGGAGTTCGATGCGCAGCAAACGTTGCAGCGAGGTCATGCCCAGGCCGCGGGCAGCGTCGGTCTGCGCGTAGGGAACGCCGCGGACTCCTGCGGCGACGTTGCGAGCCAGCACGAACTGCGCGTAGGCGACCAGCGCGATCACCGTCGGCCAAAAACCCAAACCGAAAAAACGGACGATCGCCGCCAGCAGCGCCAGGCTGGGAATCGTATAGATTACTGCCAGCGTTCCGTACAGCGGCGTGGCGAAGCGCGCGCTGCGCGCGGCGAAGATGCCCAGCGGCAGTGCGATCGCAAACGCGATCGCCAGCGCGGTTCCGACCAGCGCGCAGTGTTGCACGAACAGCCACGCAACTTCTCGCGGATGGGCCGTTAGATAACTCATGACAGGTCGTTGTCACCCCGAGCCTGTCGAAGGGCGGCGAAACTGATCGTCCCGACGTTATCGCCGTCGCGAACGGTCAAGCGTTGCGCGCCGTCCGAGAAGGCTGCCAGTACGTCGCGCAGCGAGGCTTCCGCCGCGATCGCCGTGCCCGTGCCGAACAGCGATGCAACGTACGGGGTCGCGGGAGCGGTCAGCAGCTCGAGCGGCGTGCCGGCTTGTTCGACGCGGCCGTCGCGCATCACCACGATCCGATCGGCCAGCCGCAGCGCTTCGTCGACGTCGTGGGTGACGAACAGGATGGTCGTGCGCAGTTCCGATGCGATGCGTCGCGTTTCGTCCTGCAGCGATGCGCGCACGATCGCGTCGACCGCGCCGAACGGTTCGTCCATCAACAGGACGCGCGGCTGTGCGGCGATCGCGCGGGCGACGCCGACGCGCTGAGCCTCGCCGCCCGACAGCGCGCGTGGATAGCGCGCGCGGTAACGCTGCGGTTCCAATCCGACCAGACTCAGCAACTCGTCGACGCGCGCGTCGATGCGCGCCTGCTCCCAGTCAAGCAAGCCCGGCACGACGGCGATGTTTTGGGCGACGGTCATATGCGAGAACAGGCCGACGGCTTGAATGACGTACCCGATGCCTCGCCGTAGCGCGACGGCATCGCCGCCGCTCACATCGCCGCCGTCGAGCAGAACGCGCCCCGTGCTAGCTTCCACCAAACGATTGACGCTGCGCAGCAGCGTACTCTTGCCGCAACCCGACGGTCCCAAGACGACCGTGAAGCTGCCGGCCGGAACGTCGAAGGAGACGCCGTCGATCGCGGCGCGGTCGGCGCCGGGATACGTAACGACCAGCGAATCGAATGCGATCGTCGCTCCCGCGCGGGCGTTCACGCGCGAGCGGTTTTCAAGAATTCGGCGGCGACCGTAGCGGGATCGCGATGGTCGATGTCGACCGCGGCATTCATCCGTCGCGCCGCCGCAGTAGTCAAGGATGGTGCCAGGGCGTTGAGGACGCGAGCAATTTTTGGTTCGCGTGCCAAGGTCGCGCGGCGTACGACCGGCGCGATATTATATGGGGGCCAGAAATTACGATCGTCGCGCAGCACGATCAATCTGTCGCCCAGGATTGCAGCGTCGGTGGTAAACGCCAGCGCGACGTCGTCGGCGCCGTCGAGCAGCGCGCGATACTTGAGCGCCATCGCGTACGTCTGCACCGACTTGAATTGAAAGCCGCCGTAGAATTTCTGCAGGCCTTTGAGGCCATCGGCGCGCGCCAGAAATTCGGCGATCGTGGCCAAGCGCAATTGCGGCGCTAAGACGGCGCATTGTGAAAGCGTCGTCAGCTTGAACTTCTGTGAAATAGCCGCCGTCGTCGCCAGGGCTTGCGCGTCATCCAGCGGCGACGCGTCGAGCCAAACCAGGTCGTAGCGTTTGGCATAGGCATCGCGCACGATGCGGTAGTTGCTCGACGCGTTGGAACTGGGCGCGATGTGAAGCACGTCGACCAAGCCGGTGCTGGTGTACTCCGGGTAGAGATCGATGTCGCCGCGCTGCAACGCCGCCATCGCGATCTGCACGCTGCCCAGATCGAAGGCTCGCTCGACGCTAAGGCCGGCGCGTTCGAGCCCTTGAGCGTAGATTTCGCCGACCACGATCGCCTCGGTAAAGTTCTTGGAACCCACGCGCACGGCGCGGGCGTTGCCCGATGCGCACGACGGGAGCAGCAGGCCGGCTGCGGTCAGCGCGAGCGCGCTGCGACGGGTGAGGTTCATCGGATGAGTGTCCTTTCGGTCAGTGCCAGCGCGGCTTCGATCGCCAACGCTAAGATCGCAGCGGCGATGGCTCCCTCCAGAATCAAATCGCCGCGTCCGCCTTGGAGGCCCTCGGTGATCACGTCGCCCAACCCGCCGGCGCCGATGAACGTGGCCAGCGTCGCGCTGGCCACGACTTCGATCGCGGCGGTTCGAACGCCGGTGAAGATCGTCGGAAGCGCCAGCGGCCACGCGACCCGCGCGAAAACTTGCACGCCGGTCATGCCCATGCCGCGGGCCGCGTCGATCGAGGCGGGTGCGACGCCGCGCAGGCCCAGATCGGTATTGATGACCATCGGCGCGAGGGCCAACAGCGTCAACGCGACGATCGCCGGGGTGAAGCCGACGCCTAAAAACGGCAGAACAAAGGTGAGAACGGCTAGGCTCGGGATCGTTCGGCCGACGGCGGCGACGGCCAGGATCGGTCCGCGCGCCCGGCCCGCATAGGCCGTCACTATGCCCAAGGGCAAGGCGAGCGCCGCCGCAATCGCCAGCGCGGCCGCGGTCAGTTCGAGGTGGATCCAGACGTATGGGAGCAGTTCGGCGGCCGGCACGACTAAGGTTTTCCCACCGGGCTCAAGAAAGCCATGCGTCCATGCTTTCGAAGCCCGGGCCGCGCCCAGCGGCCCCAGCCACGCCGTCCCTGGATGATCCCTCACTCTATTTCAGCCGCGAGTTATCGTGGCTGGAATTCAACGACCGGGTTCTGGAAGAGGCTTTTGACGAGCGCACGCCGCTCTTCGAACGTTTGAAGTTCGTCGCGATTTACGGCAGCAACCTCGACGAGTTTTTCATGATTCGGTTGGCCGCGCTCAAACAGCAAATCGACGCGCAGATCTTTCGCCGTTCCGATGACGGGCGTACGCCGGCCGAACACGTCGCGGCTATCAACGAGCGCCTGCGCGTTTCGCTGGGGCGCCAAATGCGTCTGCTCAACGAACGGATTTTCCCAGGACTGAACGAGCGCGGCATCGTGGTCAAGCCGATCGACGATTTGGACGAAGAGACGCAAAACGCGCTGGAACGGATCTTCGACGACCGGGTGTTTCCGGTCCTGACGCCGCTGGCCGTCGACAGCGGACATCCGTTTCCGTACATTTCCAACCTCTCGCTCTCGCTGGCAGTCGAACTCGAAGAAGTCACCCACGACGGCGTCGAGCTGCACTTTGCGCGTTTGAAAATTCCGCCGACGCTGCCGCGCTTCGTGCCGATCGATTCGGCGCCGCCGGGCGAACGCTGGTTCGTCTTGCTCGAAGATTTGATCACGCACCATCTCGACGCTCTATTTCCCGGAATGGAAGTGCGCGCGGCATACCTGTTCCGCGTAACGCGCGACGCCGACCTCGATCTGCAAGAAGACGAAGCCGACGATCTGCTGCGCGCGATCGAAAGCGAGTTGCAGCGCCGCCGTTTCGGCGAGCCGGTGCGCCTGGAAATCGAGCGCGGCATGCCCGAATACATGCGCGACCTGCTGCTGCAGGCGCTCGCGCTGGCCGACGTCGACTGTTATGAAGTTGACGGCTTGATGGCACTGCGCGATCTTTGGGGCATCATCAACCTGCCCGACTACGAAAAATTGCGCGACGCGCCGTTTACGCCGGCGATCCCCAAGCGTTTGCTGGGCGTCACCGATCCGTTCGCAGCGATTCGCGAAGGCGATATCGTGCTCCACCATCCCTACGATTCGTTCGATCCGGTCGTGCAGTTCGTGCAGGCCGCCGCCCAAGACGACCGCGTCTTGGCAATCAAAATGACGCTCTATCGTACGTCGGGCAAGAACTCGCCGATCGTGCGCGCGTTGGTCGAAGCCGCCGAGAACGAAAAGCAAGTCGCCGTGATCATCGAACTCAAAGCGCGCTTCGACGAAGAGAACAATATCGAATGGGCGCGGCGTTTGGAGCGCGCCGGCGTTCACGTCGTCTATGGATTTGCCAACCTCAAGACGCACGCGAAGGTTACGCTAATCGTGCGTCAAGAGGACGACGGCATTCGCCGCTACATGCATTTCGGGACCGGCAATTACAACGAGAAGTCCGCGCGACTGTATACCGATTTGAGCTTGTTCACGTGTCGTCGCGAATTGGGCGCCGACACGACCCAGCTGTTCAACGCGTTGACCGGTTTCTCGAAGGTGACCGACTACGAAGATCTGCTGGTGGCACCCGTCACGCTGCGCCGCGAGCTGGTGGCTCTTATCGAGCGCGAGACCGAGCATGCCCGGGCCGGCCGGGCCTCGGGCATTTGCGCCAAGATCAATGCGATAACGGATCCAGGGGTGGTCCGCGCGCTCTACCGCGCTTCGCAGGCTGGCGTCTCGATCGACCTGCTGATCCGCGGCATGTGCATTCTGCGGCCCGGCGTCCCAGGGGTCAGCGAGCGCATCCGCGTCCGCTCGATCGTCGGCCGCTTCCTGGAACACTCGCGCATGTGCGTTTTTGAAAACGGCGGCGATCGCGAGGTCTTCATCTCGTCTGCCGACTGGATGGCC
>DATKGB010000016.1:0-5075 GCA_035544315.1 Verrucomicrobiia bacterium | reverse complement strand
GCGTCGCCTAGCCTGCTTCGAGAAATTCGTCGAGGACGGTGGTGAAGTGCTCGAAGTCGGTACGGTGCAGGCTGTGGTCTTGACCGTCGAAAACGACGACGCGAACGTTTTCCCCACCGCGCGCCTGGAGTAACGCCAGATCGGCCGGGTCGATGATTGACTCGGCCGATCCTGCGACTGCCACCAGCAACGGACGCGGATAGGCGCTTACGGTTTCTCGCAAATCCCAATCGGCGGGCGCGTTTTCATCGCGTAAGCGCTCGATCACCCCGGCATCCATCGTTGCGACCGCGTGAACCTTGCGTTCGCCATCGCGCTGCGACGATTGCGCGTACTCTTCGCGCACTTTATCGGCGCGCGCTTGTCCGGAAACGGCGAAGATCGCCGCAAGGTCGCCCAAGAACTCCGCATACCATCGGTTTTCGGCTTGATGTAACATCGGGTCGATTGCAACGACCTTTTCCACCGATAGCGATCGGCCGGCCAGCAGCACGACCGCACCGCCCCACGAATGCCCGAGCAGGGCGAACGGCGTTTCGTCGAGATAAGCGGCAACGTTTTCGAGATCGCGCTGCGCCCGTGCCAATGTCATCGGTCCGGCAACGCCCGCACTATCGCCGTGACCGCGCTGATCGTAGGCGACGACGCGGTAGCGATCGGCAAGGTGCAACCCAAGGAGTTCCCAAGATTTGCGCGAGGAGGTCATGCCGTGCACGCACAGCAGCGTTGGGCCTCGCTCGCCCCAGAAGTCGACGTGCGTAATCGCACCGTCGTCGAGCGTCAGCGTTTCGGTTTGCGGATTCACGATAGCTTCGCGCGATTGGAAAAAGTGAGCTCGGCGACACCGGATTTGTCGAGGTGACCTAACCCGAGCGTTTTCATACGTTCGTATTGGTCGTACGCGGCCTGGGCTGCCGGAAGCGTAAGGCCGACTTCGCGCGCGAGTCCCAACGCGATGCCGGAATCTTTGGCCGCATGTTCGGCGGAGAAGTACGTTTCGTGCTCTCGATGCTGCATGTCGGCGCCGTCGGTTTCCAATACGCGCGAGGCCGCGCCCGTCTGCGAAAAAACCTCGCGCAGCATATCCAAATCCACGCCGAGCGCGCTGCCCAATCCCAGTCCCTCGGCGAGAGCCGCGGTGTTGACGTTCATGACCATATTGACCAAGGCTTTGACTTGTGCGGCGCCGCCCGACGGGCCGATGTACCGCAACGAAGCGCTCATCGCTTCGAGCAGCGGGTGCAGCCGATCGAAGGTTTCGCGCGGGCCGCCGATCATTAGGTATAGCGTGCCGTTGCGCGCCTGCGGAATCGAACTGGCCATGCACGCCTCGAGGGTTTGCGCGCCGGCCGACGCCGCGCGCTCGGCCGCATCGACGTGCGTGGACGGCGCAACCGTCGCGCAATTGATGAAGCTCTTGCCGGCGGCCCCGATGAGCAGCGAGTCGCCCGTCTGCTCGAAGATTTGACGCATAGCTCGGTCATCGCTCACGACCGTGATGATGACATCGGAAGCGGCGGTTACCCGCGCCAACGATTGCGTCGCTTCGGCTCCGATCTCCGCGGCGATCTCGACGGCGATCTGCGGGCGCGCGTCGTACAGCGCCGCAACCGGGAAGCCGACGTCGTGCAAGTGGCGCGCGATGTTGGCGCCCATCCGGCCGGTACCGACCAACCCGATGCGCGGGGGTTCAAGCATGCAAGCGTTCTCTCTGTTATGAGTTAAAGGCAGCAAGCAAGGGGTTTCATTGCCGCCGCATCGGGAAAATCAATAGATACTATGATTATTCGCAAACTGATCGCCGGGATCACTCTGGCCGCCGTCGCGGTCATGATCGTCCCGGCCGCCCCCGTAAGAGCCAACGGTGCCGCTTCTACCCGCAACATCCTGCTCTTAGGCGCCGCGGCGGCCACCTACCTGATAATCCAGCACAATCGACAGGTGCACGCTCGAGAGGCTGCCGCCTCGCAGCAGCAAGCCGCTACCGCTGCTCAAGCACAAGACGCGTGGGCCGCACTCGCCGCCGAGAAGCGCGCGTACAACGCGCAAGTTGCCGAAAACCAAGATCTCCAACGAGAGGTCGCCTATCAACATAGCGTCGTTCTGCAGCAGCAGAGACAACTGGCGTCGACGGGCGGCGGTTCCAATTTTGTCCAATCTGCAGCGCCCCAGCCACAGCGCGTCGTAGCCCGAACCGCTCCCAAACAACAACTCGCGATGGTGTCCTACGGATGGGGCACATTGTAGATGCGCGCCGAGAAAGCGCTCCTTGCGCTGCTGCTCGCCGGCGTTCTGTCGGCGTGCGGCGGCGGAAACGGGGCCGCACAGTCGACGGCGGATAACGTAACCAAAGCCGTGTATGCCAACGACGCCGATTCGATGACCGCGAACTTCGAGCCCAGCCTCAAGGCCACGGTTACGCGCGGAGAAGTCGGGACGCTTTCAGATAAGATGCACAAATTGGGCGACTACAAGGGCCTCACGCTTTTGAGCAACGATCTGACCAAAAACGAGTTCACGTTCCGCGCCGACTTCTCCAACGGTTCCATGAAGATTGTCGAGCGGCTGGATTCTACAGGCAAGGTGTCGGCCTATCGCGTCTTCCCCACCGCTTCGACCTAACTCCAGCGCCAACGCCCGCGACGTCGCAGCCCATCGTAATAATGCGATCCGCGCGCGCGACGTCCCGGCATCCAGGCGCTTCGATCGCGCCAACGCGATTTAGAACTCTTCGGGTTCGGTCGCGTTGTCGCCCGCGGGGGGTTCTTCATCGTCTTCGTAAGACGGTCGATCTTCTTCGTATTCGACTTCGGGCTCTTCCTCGAGTTGGTAACCCTGTTCGGCATCGTCGTCCTCGACTGCAACGACGGCTCCTTCGTCGTCGGCCAAATCATCGAGCGGCACGCCTTCTGGGGTCCGCGGAAGCGGGGGCGGTTCGGGGAGCGGAGCGGCGGTGTCGATCGGCTTGCTGTCGTCGATCTCTTCCTCTTCTTCCTCTTCCTCGACTTCGACTACGGCGCCACCGAGTTCGCCCGCAGCGACTGCTTCGGCCATCGCTTCGCGAGCCGCAACCTGCGTCTGCGAAATCAGCGGCTGTTCGTCGCCCATGAGCAGACCGATCTCGGCCCGTTCGCTCTCGCCCATATCGTCGTCGGCGATCTTGATCTCGACTTCCTCGCGGGTTTCGGTGAGGACCTTGACGTCGAGCGCCAGCGACTGAAGTTCCTTGATCAAGACCTTGAACGATTCGGGAACGCCCGGTTCCATCACGTTCTCGCCCTTGACGATGGCTTCGTAGGTCTTGACGCGTCCGACGACGTCGTCGGATTTGACCGTCAAGAGTTCTTGCAGCGTGTACGCCGCGCCATAGGCTTCCAGCGCCCAGACTTCCATTTCGCCGAAGCGCTGGCCGCCGAACTGCGCCTTACCGCCCAGCGGTTGCTGCGTGATCATCGAGTACGGGCCCGTCGATCGCGCGTGGATCTTGTCGTCGACCAAATGCGCGAGCTTGAGCATATAGATCATGCCGACGGTGACCGGGCGCGAGAAACGATCGCCCGTACGGCCGTCGCGCAGCCACGCCTTACCGTCGGGCGGCAAACCGGCGTCTTGCAGCCATTCGCTGATGTCTTCGGAATGCGCGCCATCGAACACCGGCGTCGCCACATTCATGCCCAGCATGTGCGCGGCCCAGCCAAGATGCGTCTCGAGAATCTGCCCAAGATTCATACGCGACGGAACGCCCAGCGGGTTGAGCACGATGTCGACCGGCGAACCGTCTTCCAAGTACGGCATATCTTCTTCGGGCAGCACTTTAGCGATGACACCCTTGTTGCCGTGACGGCCCGCCATCTTGTCGCCTTGCAGAATTTTACGTTTCTGCGCCACGTAGACGCGCACGAGGTGGTTCACGCCCGGCGACAGCTCGTCACCATTTTCGCGCGAGAACACCTTAACGTCGATAATCTTGCCCTTTTCGCCGTGAGGCACTTTGAGCGAAGTGTCGCGCACTTCGCGCGACTTCTCGCCAAAGATGGCGCGCAGTAGACGTTCCTCGGCGGTAAGTTCGGTCTCACCCTTGGGCGTGACCTTACCGACGAGAATATCTTCGGGGCGGACTTCGGCGCCGATACGAACGATGCCGCGCTCGTCGAGATCCTTGAGCGCATCTTCGCCCACGTTGGGAATGTCGCGCGTGATCTCTTCGGGACCGAGCTTGGTGTCGCGCGCTTCACACTCGTATTCTTCGATGTGAATCGAGGTGAAGCGATCTTCCTTGACCATGCGTTCGCTGATCAAGATGGCGTCTTCGTAGTTGTAGCCTTCCCACGGGATGAACGAGACCAGCACGTTTTGGCCAAGAGCGAGTTCGCCCTCATCGGACGACGGGCCGTCGGCGAGCATCTGCCCGGCCTCGACTTTTTCGCCCATGATGACGATCGGGCGCTGATTGATGCACGTGCCCGCGTTGGAACGCGTAAATTTGAGCAGGTCGTAGCTGCGCTCGTCGCCGTTGGCTTGCTTGAGGACGATCGACTTGGAGTCGACGCCGACCACGGTGCCGCCTTCGTAGGCGACCACGCAGCCGCCCGAGTCCTTGGCGGCGCGATACTCCATGCCGGTGCCGACGATCGGCGCTTGCGGGCGGAGCAACGGAACCGCTTGACGCTGCATGTTCGCGCCCATCAGCGCGCGGTTCGCGTCGTCGTGCTCGAGGAACGGAATCAATGCGGTCGCGACCGAGACGATCTGGCGCGGCGAAACGTCCATCAACTGCACGCGTAGGGCGGGCTCTTCGATGTACTCTTCAACGTATCGGCAAACGACCGAGTCGGTCATGATCTTGCCCTTGGGGTCCAACGGCGTGTTGGCTTGCGCGATGATGTATTCGTCTTCGCGATCGGCCGTCAAATAAATGATCTCGTCGGTGACGATACCCTTTTTGACGACGCGATACGGCGTTTCGATGAAGCCGAAGCGATTGACGCGACCGTAGGTCGCCAGCGAACCGATCAGTCCGATGTTCGGGCCCTCTGGCGTTTCGATCGGGCAGATGCGGCTCCTCTCCTTTCCCC
>DATKGB010000015.1:0-15817 GCA_035544315.1 Verrucomicrobiia bacterium | reverse complement strand
TAGCACATGAACAGTTATACCGAATTTCTCGAGCGCGTCCAGGGCGAATTCCTCGCCTCGCTGCGCCAAGCCCAAGACCTCAACATCACGAACGTCGCCTCGCTGACCGAACTCGCGTCAACGTTCCCGACGACCTCGGCCGCCCCGATGACCGCCGAGCTTCCGACCCCGACCGAAATGGTCGAGAAGACCTTCGCCTTCACCAACCAGATGCTCGAAATGCGCAAAGAATACGCACTCAAGCTCGCCGAGTTGGCCACTGCCGGCCAGAAGCAGTTCACGCAAACCGCGACCCGCTTCGCCGAAGCCGCCAAGAACTAACGAACCCCGGTCAAATCATTGAGCCCCGGTGCACGAGCGCCGGGGCTTTTTTTGTCTATGCGAAGACCATTTCAACTCGCGTACCTTTTCCGCGTTGGCTTTGCACGGCGATCGTGCCGCCGGCGCGTTCGACCGCGCGCTTGGCGATCGCTAGACCTAACCCCGATCCCTCGACGGCGCCGCGTTCGCTGCCGCGATAGAAACGATCGAAGGCGTGCTCGACGTCGATCGTTTCCATGCCGGGCCCGCGATCGGCAACGGTCACACGAACGTCCGGCGCTTCGGCGCGCACCTCGACCTCGATCGACGAATGCGGTGCGTAGCGGACCGCGTTTTCGATGACGTTTTTTAGCGCTTCGTATAACTCGGCGTCGTCGCCGATGACGTTCGCATCGCCGCTAGCCGAAAACGCGATGCGATCGCCGGCCAACGGTTTGAGCGCATCGACGGCGCGCGCGGCGATCGCGGCCAGATCGATCGGCTCGCGGCGCGGCGCCAGTTCGCGCTCCAATCGCGCGAGCAAGATCAACTTCTCGATGATCGTTCGCATCCGGCGGCTCTCGGCCAACATCGTTTCCTGCACGCGCGCGATGCCCGGCTCGTCCTTGACCACGCCGTCGCGCAGCGCTTCGAGGTAACCCATGAAGATCGTCAGCGGCGTTCGCAGTTCGTGGCCGGCATCGGCGATGAACTGGCGCATCTCGGATTCCTGGCGCAACTGTTCGGCCGTCGCCGCACTCAGCCGAAAGGCGACCTCGTTATAAGCCGTCGTCAGCGCGCGCAGGTCCGAATCGCGCTCGAGCACCGGCTTGGGTGTAAAGTCTCCGGCAGCTATCGTGTGCAGCGCATCGGTCACGTCGACGAGTGGTTCGATCGCGCGCCGCGTCACGCGCCAACCGATCAGCCATGCGACGACGACCGCAACCGCGCCGATCGGAAGAATGAACAACCAATAGCGGCCCAACAATCCGGCAAAGCCGTCCAAGTCGGGCTCGGCGAAAATCGTGCCGCCGGTAATCCGGACCGCTTGCGGATGAATGCCCAGCAACGCGGCGATCGCCTCGGCAATCCGGCTCGGACGCGTCTGGCGCCCCGCCAAACGGACGTGCGCGTCGTTGAAGACGGTGACACCGACGCGCGAAT
The DNA here is from genome assembly GCA_035544315.1 of Verrucomicrobiia bacterium. GTDB lineage: Bacteria > Vulcanimicrobiota > Vulcanimicrobiia > Vulcanimicrobiales > Vulcanimicrobiaceae > JALYSX01. The sequence goes on along the minus strand of DATKGB010000015.1, from coordinate 14,353 downwards.
GAGGTTCGTCGCCGACTAGCTGCGGCGCGATCTGCGCCAGCGATTCGCCTTGTTTTTCGAGCACCGCCGTGCGCTGGCTGGCCCGATCGGCCGATTCTGCAACCGCATCGTTAAGGTTGGTGGCGTAGCCGAAGAACGCGATCGTCGAGGTCGCGCCGACGACCAATGCAATTAAGACGACCGCTAAGACGACGTACCCGCGGGTGAGCCGACGCGCAAAAGCGACGAACGGTGCCTCAGTCCGCACGCAGCGTGTATCCGGCGCCGCGTACGGTATGGATCAGCGGTTTAGCAAAGCCTTCGTCGATCTTGGCGCGCAGATACGAGACGTACCGCTCGACCGCGCCGGTGCCGGCATCGCTCTCATCGCCCCACACCAAATCGAGGAGCTCGTCGCGCGAGAACACGCGACGCGGGCGTTTAAGCAGCGTAATCAAGAGATCGTATTCCAACGGCGAGAGATCCAGGCGTTTGCCCGCGCGCGTGACCTCGTGTCGATCCAAATCGACCTTCAAGTCGTCGTATTCCAGCGCGCTGCGTTCTTCGAGATGCGGACGGCGCAACTTGGCTTCGACGTGCGCGATCAATTCGGACATCTCAAACGGCTTGCTCAGGTAGTCGTCGGCGCCGTGCTCTAACCCAGCCACGCGGCTTTCGACTTCGCCTTTGGCCGAGAGCATGATGACCGGCGCGTCGGTGACCCGTCGCAGCATCGGCAAGAGTTCGATGCCGGTAATCTTGGGCATCATCACGTCGAGCACGATCAGATCGGGCTCCCACTCGCGGACCACTTCCAAGCCAGCCGGCCCGTCGGGCGCGGTTCTTACCGCAAAGCCGCGGTGCTCGAGCGTGAGCTCTAACAATTCGCGAATTCGCGGTTCGTCGTCGATCACCACGACGCGGCTTTGCGGTTGCGTCACTCGAAGCGCAGCGCCTCGATCGGATGCAATCTGGCGGCCTTGCGCGCTGGATAGTAGCCGAAGAACACGCCGACCACCGCCGAGAACCCAACCGAGATGACGATCCATATCAGCGGTATCGAAGTCGGCCATTTCGCCACGAACGCGACGATCAGCGTACCGACCAACCCGATCACGACGCCGATGATCCCGCCCAGCGTCGAGAGCACGATCGCTTCGGTAAGAAACTGCATGAGGATCGTCTTGCCGCGCGCGCCCACCGACATGCGCAAGCCGATTTCGCGCGTGCGTTCGGTAACCGACACCATCATGATATTCATGATGCCGATGCCGCCCACGATCAGCGAGACAGCAGCGACGCCGGCCAGCAAAAACTCCATAACCGCGCCGGTCGCCGAAGCGGCCGCGGCGATCGAGGCCAAGTTGCGGACCTGGAAGTCGTCTTGCGCGGGCGGCACGATGTGGTGGCGTTGCTCGAGCAACGTCGTTACGCTCGCCTGGACCGCATCGATCTGGGCGGCGGTCGCAGCCGATACCATCAGTTGGTTGACGGTGGTCTGACCGGTAAGGCGCTGCATAGCCGACGTATACGGGATCAAGATCGTGTCATCCTGATCTTGCCCGGTCGCGCTTTGGCCCAAGGGCGTCAGCGTGCCGATCACCGTGAACGGCACTCCTTTTATGAGGATCGCCTGCCCGACCGGATTGGAAACGGTGGGAAAGAGTTGGCCGACGACGGTCTGCCCGAGGACGGCGACTTTGGCCGACGCGTTGACGTCACTTTGCCCGAAAAACGTACCCTGCGCCAGCGGCCACGACTTGATGTAGGTATAGGTCGGTGCGACCCCGGTCACCGTGGTCTGCCAGTTGTTGCCGCCCGCGACGGCCTGCGTGCGCACCGTCACCGAGGGCGATACGGCCGAAACGCCGGGAATCTGCGCGATCGCCATGCCGTCGGCCGGCGTCAATGACGAAGCCCCGCCAAAGCCGCTTCGCGCACCGTTCGTGGTGACGCTGCCCGGCTGAACGATGATAAGATTAGAACCCAAACTGTTGATGCTCGATTGCACCGAAGCGCGCGCGCCGACGCCGATCGCGACGGTCACGATCACGGCGGCGACGCCGATCACGATTCCGAGCATCGTCAGCATCGACCGCGCTTTGTTGCGAACCAGTGCTTGCAGCGCGAGGCGCAAGGTTGCCTTGAAGGTCATGCGGCACGCTTCTGGTTGATTTCATCGCGCATCACGTGGCCGTCGCGGAAGGTGACGATCCGGCGCGCGTGCGCGGCAACGTCGGGTTCGTGCGTGACCAGCATGATCGTTATGCCTTGCGATACGTTGAGCTCTTTGAAGATGCGCATCACGTCCTCGGACGTCTTACTATCGAGCGCGCCGGTCGGTTCGTCGGCCAAGATCAAGGCCGGATTGTTGACCAGCGACCGCGCGATCGCGACGCGCTGCTGCTGGCCGCCCGACATCTGGTTGGAATTATGCTTGGCCAACTGCGCGACGCCGACGATCTCCATCTTTTCCAGCGCGATGCGCGCGCGCTCGTCTTGCGGAACGCCGGCATAGACCATCGGCAGTTCTACGTTCTCTTGCGCGGTGGTGCGGGGAAGCAGATTGTACGACTGAAAGACGAAGCCCAGACGGCGACTGCGGATGTCGGCGCGCGCGTCGGCATCTAAGTTGGCTGCATCGGTATCTTCGAAGCGATAGGTTCCCGAAGTCGGATTGTCGAGCAGGCCGACGATTTGCATGAACGTCGATTTGCCCGAGCCCGATGGTCCCATCACGGCTAAGAACTCACCTTGGTCGATGGTAAGGTCGACCCCGCCCAGGGCGACGACTTCGGCGTCGCCCAAGGTATAGATCTTCGTGAGGTTTTCAACCCGCACGACGGCGGTCATACGTGGAGTCCTCGCGTCGAGGCAGGACCGCCGGGGCCGCTCGCGCCCGGCGGGCGCGTTCCGCTTCCAGCGCCGTGCGCGCCGTGCGTCCCGCTGGTACCGCCGGTGACGACGTTATCGCCGGCGGCCAGCGTATCGGGCGCGATCGGCGTCACCGCCGCTTGAGACGCGGTCGTGAGTTGAACGCGGACGTGCACGGAGGTGGTGCGGCCGCCGCGCTGCACCAACACGATCGCGTTAGATCCGGCGACGACATCCGCGCTGGTCGCCGAGCCGTTGACGGAGCCCCAGGCCGATTGGGTCGTCTGAGCAGCGCCCGTAGCCGAGGCAGCGCTGCCGCGGCTGCTCGCCGTCGACGCGTGTACGGCCGCCAGCGGCACGACCAGGGCGTTGTTGGCGCTGGCGACGTTGATCGTCGCGTTGGCAGTCATGCCCGGCAACAGCTTGCCGCCTTTGTTGACGACGTCGACGATGACCGCGTAGGTCACGACGTTGCTGACCGTCGTAGGGTTAATCCGTACTTGCGAAACGACGCCCTGGAAGGTTTGATTAGGATAGGCCAAAACCGTGAAATCAACCGTGTCGCCGTTGCGCACGTTACCGATGTCGGGCTCGCCGACATTGATGTCGACTTCCATCTTGGTAAGATCTTGTGCGATGGTAAACAGGGTGGGGGTTTGCAGCGACGCAGCCACCGTTTGTCCGACCGATACCGCGCGAGAGATCACGGTACCGTCGACCGGCGAAGTGATCACGGTATGCTGCAGGTTGGCTTGGTCCTCTTGCACGACGGCAGCTTGCGCGGCGGCAGCCGCTTGCTGGGCTTGCGCGGTCGCTGCCGAACCCTGAGCTTGCGCCGCGGTCACGGCAATTTGCGCCACTTGCGATTGCGCGCTGCTCGAACTGGCGGCGGCTTGCGCCTTAGCCTGCGCGTCGGCGGCTTGCGCTGCGGCGAAGCCGCTCTGGCTCTGCGCGACGTTGGAACGATCGGCATCGACCGTGCTTTGTGCGATATACCCTTGGGCGAGCAGCGATGCGTCGCGCGTCAGCGTTTGCTGCGCGAGCGTCAGCGCAGCTTGCGCTTTGCCGACGTTAGCATCGGCCGAAGCAATCGCGGCGTTTTGCGCGAGCGCGCTAGCGGCGGCGGCTTGACTGTTGGCGCCTGCGACGCCGATCCCGGCGCTCGCGCCATTGGCATTGGCAAAAGCGGCGGCGGCTTGAGCCTGGCTCTGTGCGAGCGACGCGCTCGCTTGAGCGAGTTGATCTTGCATCAGGCTGGGATCGATTCGGGCTAGGATTTGACCCTTCTTGACCTTGCTGTTGTAATCGACGTAAATCGATTGAATCGTGCCCGAAACTTGCGTACCGACCGTAATCGTATTCTGCGGATTGACCGTGCCCGAGGCCGTGACGCTATCGACGAGCGTCATTTGGACGACCGGTTGCGTGACCACCGGCGTGGAGGAAGCCACATGCGTCACGACCATCGCAACGACGATGGCTAAAATAACCAAGCCGGCGATTGCCGCCAACATCCAACGAGGAACCCGAGCGAGCGATTGCCCTAAAGTTCCCCAGGTGGCGGGGCGCGGTAACGAAGCAGCAGACATTCTTGATGATCCTCCGCCACCAATTTACCCAACCAAGCTGACAACCACCGGATAATTGGCCCAGACGCCTCGGACGGCGGATTGCTGGCTGGTGACCGGACTGACCCAAACCACAACAGAAATCACTGGCCGCATGACGGGACCTATCCCAGACCTGTCCCACTATTGATCTGGATTCTACGGGCCCTGGCCGTGGGGCGCAATTAAATAGCCTAATGCGGCATGTAGCACAAAAATCAGGACAAACCAAACCGGCCTAAAAACAATTCTTCCGAGTGCAGGTATTTTCAGAAGCAGCAGCCAGCAAACGGTTCCAACGATAAAAAAGGGTAAGAATGTTAATGGACCCAGGAACAGGTAGGCAATCAGGATTGGACTTAGGCAATCGATTTTGAACGGCCAGCACGCTATTCCCGCGAGCAAACCCGCGCAGAGCGGCCGTCCACAGCGCACTGCTGATAATGCGATTCCAAAATTCCCGCTTCATTGTGGCGGCGGGGCCGGCTTCAGCCTGCCGCAGGGCCGCGGCGATCTGTTCGGGGGAGTGGCGCTTGCGCATGGGCAAAACCTCCGGGTGTCGGGGAGAGATTTTGCCGATTTTTCGCGAGTCCCGCTTGTCCAGAAATCGGGTTCAGGGTCAATTCCCTTTTCACTAGCACCCGGTCCAATGACACACTCGTCGGGCTTAGCCCGCACCCTGTATCATTACACCACCATTTTACAATCGCCGAGATTGTCTAACTCGCGGCTGGTTCCTTGTGGATAATCCGGATCGTTGACTTTGGATCAAAGGCTGTCGCTAGGGTCCCAGCGTGCGGCGGCCTTCAAACGCTTTTGCCAGGGTCACTTCGTCGGCGTAGTCGAGGTCGCCGCCGATCGGTAAGCCGTAGGCCAAGCGCGTGACGGCGACGCCAAGTGGGGTCAACAAGCGCGACAAATAAAGCGCGGTCGCTTCGCCTTCGGCGTTGGGATTGGTCGCTAAGACGATCTCGCCGGGCGACTGCGCGCCGATCCGTTCGATCAACTCCTTCACGCGCAATTGCGCCGGGCCGATGCCGTCCATCGGCGAGATCAAACCACCCAGCACGTGATAGCGGCCGCGATACGCGCCCGTACGTTCGATCGAATAGATATCTTTGGCTTCGGCAACGACGCACAGGATCGTCGCGTCTCGTCGCTCGTCGGTGCAGATATCGCACGGATCGCTTTCGGTCAACGAAAAGCATTTCGAACAGAAGCGCACTTTGTCTTTGACCGCGAGAATCGCTTCGGACAACGATTGCGCTTCGTTGCGCGGGCGGTTCAAAAGATAAAAAACCAAACGCGCGGCCGTCTTCGAACCGATCGTCGGCAGCTTGCTGAACTCGTTGATCAGGGCCTGAACCGGCCCCGCAATCGATCCTGAATTGGGCAACGAGCGCGCCCTACATCAAGCCGGGGATGCGCATGCCGCCGGTAACCGAGCCCATTCGTTTTTGCGAGGCATCGCCGGCTTTGGTCATCGCGTCGTTGACCGCGACGACGACCAAGTCTTCGAGCGTCTCGATGTCGTCGGGATCGACGGCTTCTTTGACGATCTTCACGCTTTTGACGCGCTGATCGCAGGTCATCTCGACGGTGACGCTTCCGCCGGCGGCACTGCCGGTCACGACCGTGTCGGCCAGCTCCTCTTGCGCACGCGCCATCTCGGATTGCATCTTCTTAACTTGGGCCATTAGTTGAGCTTGATTCATTGTTCGGTTATCCGTTCGCTGGCGTATTGAAAGAGCATGTCGGGATCGTCGTTTTCAACCTGGGCTTCGACAACGGCGGGGGTATCTTTGGGCACCGCGGCCCCGCTTTTCCCGCGAGCGGTCGGCGCGGGCGGCGTGCCCGCTTCGACCTTGCAAACGAGTTTGAGGGGCGTGCCCAAGACGTCGAGAACGGCCGCTTCTATGTAGGCGGCATGTTCGCGCAAGATGTCCGCGCTCCAGGAATCGCGGAGTTTGAGAACGATCGCGTTGCCATCGAGCGCGTCGACGATTGCGCCCGAGAGCGGCGCGCGCAGGTTCTGCCGTTCGCTCTCCACCTTTCCGCGCACGTTCTGCCAGGCCGCGCGAACTTTCTGCAACGTCGGAGGGCCGGCGCTCGGGGGTTCGGGTTTAGGCGCCGCTTGCGGCTTGGGTTGCGGCACCGGCGTGGGCGGCGGGGGCGAAACCCGATGCGCCTGCGGTTGCGGCGGCGCGTCGATGGCATGACCGCCTTCGAGCGCGGCGACGCGCGCGGAGAGCGCGCTCATGCTTGGATCTTCGTGAACGAGCACGAAGCGCAGCAGCGCCGATTCCAATTCCAAACGCGCGTGCCCGGAACTGCGCGCGAGCGACGCGGCTTCGGCCAAGACGCGCAGCGCGCGAACGATCGTCGCTTGCGACACGTCGCGAGCGCGAAGCGCCGCGGCGGCGGCATCCTCGGGCGCCAGATCGCGAGCGAGCAGCTCCGGATCGACGCGCGCGATCAAAAGGTTACGAAATTCGACGATCGTCGATCGCAGCAGCACGATCGCGTCGGTGCCGGCGTCGGCGGCCTCTTCGACGGCGCGCAGCATCGTCGATGCATCGCGGGCGAGCGCGGCGTCCACGATCGCGCGCGCGGAGTGGCGCCCGGTCGCGCCAAAAGCCAGCTCGATGGTCTGCGCGTCGATCGCGCCGGTTGCAAACGCCGACGCTTGTTCGAGCATCGTCAACGCGTCGCGCAAGCCGCCGTCGGCGCGATACGCGATCGCCGCCAATGCTGCGTCGTCGATAGCGATCTGCTCGGCCGCCGCGATCGTGCGCATGCGTTCGATCATCGTCGGAATCGCGATGCGCCGGAATGCGTAGCGCTGACATCGCGAAAGAATCGTCACCGGCAACTTCTCGGGCTCGGTCGTCGCCAAGATGAATACCGCGTGAGCCGGCGGCTCTTCGAGCGTTTTCAGAAAAGCGTTGGCGCCCTCTTTGGTGAGCATATGCGCTTCGTCGATGATATAGATTTTATGGCGCATCGCTGCGGGTGCGAACTTCACCGCATCGCGCAACGAGCGAATTTCGTCGATTCCGCGATTGCTGGCCGCGTCGATCTCGAGCACGTCCAGCGCGTTGCCGTCGAGGATTGCTCGACAAAAATCGCAGGTATTGTCGGGCGTCGCGGTCGGTCCGGCGACGCAGTTCAGACAGCGGGCCATAATCTTGGCGGCCGAGGTCTTGCCCGAACCGCGCGGCCCGGAAAAGAGGTAGGCATGGGCAATTTTGCCCGATTCCAAGGCGCCCGAGAGGGTGCGGACGACGGCATCTTGGCCGACCAGCTCGGCGAACGACTTGGGGCGCCAGATTCGATACAGGGACACCCCTTGAAATACGCAGCGGGGTTTTGGTGCGCCTGCCGGCGGGTAATACTTGACAATATCCCGCTCCGCGCTACTGTAGGTAAGCGGGGGTCCGCATTGTCCCTTTGAGGGGTGTGTCGTGCTATTGGAGACTGCCTTGGATCCGTATGCTGTACTTCTTGAGAAGTTCGGCTTTACGACGTTTCAACCGGGCCAGGAAGAGGTCGTTCATCGCGTCCTTGCCGGTCAGGATACATTGGCAATTCTGGCGACCGGCGCCGGCAAGTCGCTAACCTATCAGCTCTCCGCGCTGATGCTCGAGGGAACCACGGTCGTGGTCAGCCCGCTGATCGCCCTGATGAAAGATCAGCTCGACATGTTGCGCGAACGCGGCATTACCGACGTCGTCGCGCTGAATTCGACGCTCTCGGAAGACCAGGAGGCCGCAGCGCTGGAGCGCGTGCGCGGCGGTTCCATTCGGATCGTCTATACGACACCCGAAAAACTCGAAGACGAACGCTTTTTGAAATTGCTCCAAGGCCTGCGCGTTCCGCTGTTCGTCGTCGACGAAGCGCATTGCATCAGTCAGTGGGGTCACGATTTCCGACCGGCCTATCTCGCGCTGGGACAGGTTATTCAGAAGCTCGGACGGCCCACCGTGCTGGCCGTAACTGCCACCGCGACGCCGTCGGTCCGCGAAGACATTCTGGATCAGCTGGGCATTGAAAACGTCAAACCGATCGTGCGCGGTTTCGATCGGCCCAATCTGGTTTACGAAGCCAAGCGCGCCGACAAGAACGTCGATAAGCTCAAAACGCTGACGTCGCTGTTCTCGGGGCCCGACGCGCTACAGGGCACCGGGATCATCTACACCGCGACGATCAAGAATGCGCTCGAAGTACAGTCCTACCTACACGAGCAGTTGGGCGTGCCGGCCGCCGTCTATCACTCGCGCTTGCAAAAACACGATCGTACCCTGGTGCACGAACTGTTCATGAACGAATCGATTCGCGCGGTCGTAGCGACCAACGCATTCGGCCTGGGCATCGACAAATCGAACATTCGCTTCGTCGTCCACTACGATCTGCCGGGATCGCTTGAGGCCTACACGCAAGAGGCCGGGCGCGCCGGACGTGACGGCGCGCCATCATGCTGCGTGCTGATTTATCGCATGAGCGACACGCGCGTTCAGAACTACTTCCTGACCGGAAAGTATCCCGATGTCGAGGAGGTCCAGCGCGTCTTCGGCACGATCGAAATCTTCGGCGGTCAAGAGCAGGGCGTGTCGATGACCGATCTGCGCAAGATTTTGCAGATCCCGCTGACCAAACTCAAAGTCATCTTGGCGTTGCTCAAAAAGGCGGGGTTTCTGGAAATGCTGGGTCGTTCCAGCTACGTGCTGACCGAGGCCGCGCGTATGAACCGCGAATTGGTCTTGAGCCTGGCATCATACGAAACCAAGAAGTCGTACGATCAAAGCAAGCTCGCGATGATGCTGCAGTACGCGGAAACGACTTCGTGCCGACGCCGCTTCATCCTGAACTATTTTGGCGAAGCCTACACGGTCGACACCTGCGGAGCGTGCGACAATTGCCTGCGCTTGACCGCGAGCGGCGGCCACGCCGCCGCCTCGACCGGGGAATTTCGGATCACCGACATAGTCACGCATCCCAAGTTCGGACAAGGCACCGTCGAACGAACTGAGAAAGACTTAGTCACCGTGCTCTTTCCAAATGTCGGCTACAAGACGCTGCTGGCATCGGCGGTGGCTCGCGAGAGCGGCGCCGTTCAGATCGCTTGATGCAACGCGGCCTGGCCGCGCTCGCGTTCGCCGTTTGCCTGTTCGCGCTTGCCGGAATCGCGCACGGTCAGGTCGTGCCCGCGCCGAGCGCTACGCCATCACCCTCGGCCTCGCCGTCACCCTCGGCCTCGCCGTCACCCTCGCCGTCGCCCTCGCCCACACCCGTGCCGACGCCCCCGCCGATCGTCGTCGCGCCGGCCGCCGGAACGGTGCCGGTCGGAGCGACGCAGGCGCTGCAGGTCTCCAGCGTTCTCGGGAACGTCACGCTGACGGTGGCCGACCCGGCGATCGTCGACGCAACGGTGGATCAAGGAACGCGGATCGTGACCCTGACCGGCAAGCAGCCCGGCTCCACGCTGCTCACCGTCGCCGATTCACGCGGTTTGACGCGCGCCGTACCGATTCGAGTCGCCTATAACGCCGGCACGATCACGACGTCGGCCTCGATCCAGATCACCGGCGACCCCGCCAGCGTTGCCTTCGTCAAGAGCCAAGCGGTTGCGCTCGCACGCGCCCTCGCACGCCCGCGCGAAGGAGCGCAAGTGACCGCAACGGAGGATGACGTTGCGTTCAACGAGCCGCTCGGCCAAGACGACGTCGCCGATATCGACGTCCCCGTATTGATTCAAGGCGACACCTATTTCAACGTCAGCGCGTCGACGCGCGTCCACGTGGAAAATGTCGCAGCCCCGCGAATCGCGCCCGATCTTCTGATGGTCAGCGATTTCCCCGAATCGCTGACCGAAGGCGGCGTCTTGTTCACCGCCGATCTGAGTCGCAACGTTCCGTCGCGATTCTTGTATTTTCACGCCAATCCGGCCGGGCAACCCAGCCGCCGAATCGTTCTTCGCGCCGAAAATCACTCACCCGAACCGTCGATCGTGCAGTTTATCGAAGGCCGCGCCGACGCCGTTCCCAACGAGCTGGAGGTCGGCCACGACTCGACCGAGCGCTTCATCGTCCACCTGTTGCAGAACGAAGGCTCGCTGGTCGTCATCCCGGCCAACTCCTCGCTCAACTTGGAAGAGCAAGACCTTCCTCCGGGCACGGTCGTGAGCAACACCTTGCAGCTGCGCGTGCTCAACGGCGGCATGGTCCATTTGACGCTGTTCGCCCAAGACGCCGGCGCGGATCCCAACGAATCGCTGACCGGCGACACGCTGCTGACCGGCAGCTATCCGCACGCTCGCGGCATCTACGGCATTCCGGAGTTTCACTATGCGACGCAATGGCGCGTGACCGATCCGTATCTCGAACTCTCGGTCGGCCAGATACCGCTTCCCAATCGTTTGCAAGGACAAGCCCTCGCCGGGGACTACGGCGTCTTGCAATCGTTTGTGATCAACGTACAGAACCCGCTGGCGACGCCGCAAGCGATTGCCATCTACGAAAATCCACGCGGCGGTCGCGCGACGGGCACGTTCTTGATCGACGGCACCTTGCTCCAATCGCACCAAACGCCGGCGTTCTCGCGTTTCAAAGTGCGCCAATACGTCGTTCCGGCCAAAGGCTTCGTGCGCGTGACGATCGACACGATGCCCGAACCCGGCTCGTTCTATCCGCTCAAATTAATTTTCGCACCCGACGATGGCAGCGTCGCTCCCGGAGCACCGGGCTCGCCGATTTACTAGGAGCGCTGCGCCGCCTCTTCGTAGATCGCGCGCATGCGGTTGGCGCTCGCGCTCCAAGCAAAGCGCCGCACGCACGCGGCTCGCACGGCGCGCGCCCGCTCGTCCAAACGACCGCTCAACCCATCGCCTAGAATGGCCGCCCAGGCCGGGTCGTCGCGTAGGGCGATGACCGGCGCGTCGCCGGCAACCACTTCGGGTAGCGAGCTGCGATCCGACACCGCCACCGGCAATCCCGCGCACAATGCCTGCGCGGCAGCGTATCCAAAACCTTCGTATTCCGACGGAACCGCTGCCACCGCCGCCGTTGCATACAGTTCGAACAGTTCGCCTTCCGTAACGTATCCCGGCATTTCGACGCGATGACGCACTCCCAAACGCTCCGCTAACGCCGCGCACGTATCGACGTACGGCGTGTGCGGTCCGACGGCCACCAACCGCGCGTCGGACAGCAACGGCAACGCACGAACGATCGCCTCAAGATTTTTGCGCGGTTCGATCGTCCCAACGGCCAGGATCGTGCGTCCGTCGCCGCGCCGATCGATCCCCCCGAAGGTCGCGTCGACGCCCGGGTAAACAACGTTCATCGAGGATTCCGGGAGGTTGCCAAGTTCGAGCAACTCATCGCGAGAAAACTTCGAGTCGACGACCACGCGCGAGGCACGGCGATAACGAGCGATAGAAAATCGACCGAAATAGTAACGAGCGTACGACGGCGTGTGCGCCTGAACGCGCAGCCACGCGACGTCGTGGACGGTAACCACCGTCGGAAGCTGTAACCACAGCGGCATCGTACCCGACGTACAATGCAGGATGTCGGCTCCCGAGGCGCGCGCGCGTTTTGGCAGCAGCACCTGATCCCAATACACCCGCCGATCGAAACGCCACGGGTCCACGCGCGGTTCGAGCAGCTCCACGACGTCGACGCCCACCCTCGGCAGCGCGCGACTCAAGCCGCGCACGTATTCGCCGATGCCGGTCGCCGTGCCGATGGTCATCTGCGCGTCGAGGGCGACCTTCACGGTAAACGACTCTGCAGATCTTTCAGAATGTGCGCGTCGGGATCCAACGCCGCCGAACGCGCGGCCAGCGCACGCGCCAGCGCGATGTCGCCCGCACGAACTGCAACCAAGCCCAGACCGGCATACGCATCCGCGCTGGCGGGATCGGCGTCGACGCCGCGTTGAAAGAGCCGTCGCGCTCGCACGCTATCGTCGAGCAGCAGCGCTTGCGAGGCCGCCGCCAGCAAGTATCGTTCGTTGAGCGGGGCCAGGTCGACCGCTCGAAGATACTGGCGCATAGCCATGAGAGAACGCGCCCGATTCAGCACGATCGGATGCTGCGGCGTCGATGGCAGGTAGGAGGCCTGCGTTGCAAGCATGCCGAGTCGCCAGTAGGCTTCGGCGACGGCGTCGGGATGGACGGTCAGCGCGTCGAGCCGATCGGCTAACTGCTGTTCGAGGCGATAAGCAGTCATTGGATCGACGCGCGACTCTCGATCGACCTCCTGTTGAACCGCACGCGCATCGGGCGCGACTAAGAAATACTCCAGCGCCAGCCGGTGGTCTCCGCGCATGTCGGCGATTCGGCCGAGCAGTTCGTTTCGCATCGGCGATGCGGGTAGACGCACCGTCGCTCGTTGGGCGGCACCGGTATCGCCGCCGGCGATCGCATATTCTGCGAGCATCGTTTCGACGTAGGGCGCCGGAGCGACGCGGTCCAACATGCGGTAGATACGCGCCCCCATCGCGGGGGAGAGCCGCGAGGGCAACGAACCCGGCCCTCCGGCCGACGAAAACAGCGCGGCAGACGCGATTTGAACGAACGCTAATATCGACGCCATTATAATCGGCGCCGCGATCCCAACGGTTTGCAACACGCCGAACCGCCGGGCTTGGGTCAGAATTTCACCGTGAAGTTCAAATCGGCTCGCGTCTGCTGCAACGTAAACGGCGTCAAGTTATCTTGATAGCGGTTCTGGCGAGCCGACAATGTGATCGCGCTCGAAAAACGCGGCAACGAAAACGTGATGTTCCCGAGATACGAATAGTTATTCGCATCGAGATTTGGAACGAATGAGGTTCCGTACGATCCGGTCAAGCGCTGCGCCCCGTATCCGACGCCCACGGTAAGGCGTCCGTTTACCGGCACGGCCAAGCCCGCGTTGAGACCGCGCGACGTGACGTCGGCGTAGTTCGGTATCAATAGCGCCGGGTTACCGCCGGGCAGTTGCGCCAATGCCGACGTGCCTTCGTAACGCGTCAGGTCCGTAGGCGTCGACTGCGAGAACGTCAGCGCGTTGGCGTCGGTCAGCCGCTCGTAGTCGCTGACGACGCTAAAGTTCAAACTACGGCTTCCGGCCCGCACGCTGACGACGGTTCCGGCGGTCAACTGCGCGTCGTGAGCGGCCAATGCCGTAAAGTCCGCGGTCGACGTATCGCCGGCAATCGTGAACGCACCGACGCGCACGGGCGAAGGAATTGCGATGGCCGCATCCTGCAGACGCGCATCGAACGCGGCCTGCTGCGTTCCCTCGCCGAATGCGCCCGAAGCCAGCATCGCCGACGGCGAAGGTGCCAACGAAACCTGTCGCGCGGACGCCGTCTCAAACGTATTCAAACGCGGCAACGCCGTCGACGGCGCGCGCGGAGCAGACGGAATCGTGACCGCGTCGTAGCGATCGAGCGCATCGTCGAGGGTGAAGACGCGATCATAGGCCAGCGTAATGGTCGGCACCGCCGCCGGCAGTACCGGAGCGGCAACCGTCGGCATCGGTTGCTCGGCTTGCAGCTTGGCAACGAACGCGAGCCCATGTATATGAGAAGGAAGGACGATCGAACGGTCGGCCTCGAGTTCGGCGGGCACCGTATCGAACGTACTCTTGGCATAGGCCGCGCGCAAGTCGCTTTGCGCAGCAAACGAGCGCATCACGTCGTGCAACACGTCGGCTTTGGCAACGTTAAAGAGCGGCGCCAACGCAAGCGCTACGGTTAAGACGGGGCCGAAGAACCGACGCATCTCAACTCCCATTATACCCGCTATCCTGAGAAGCAGGCCTACATACTCCATCGGCACGTCCCAAGGCGGGCTATATTGTTACGACGTTCCTAGGAGGGTATTCCCCCTAGCCAGCCAGCGG
>DATKGB010000014.1:0-15020 GCA_035544315.1 Verrucomicrobiia bacterium | reverse complement strand
GGGGAGGGCTCAACGACCTCAACGTCTTTCCCGTACCCGACGGCGATACCGGAACCAACATGTATTTGACCGTCCGTTCGGCCGCCTTGGCCGCCGGGCGGCTCCACGGCGCGCCCGCGCTTTGGGCCGTGGCTGCGGCCGCTGCCGACGGCAGCCTGATGGGAGCCAGGGGCAACTCGGGGGTCATTATCTCGCAGATGCTGCGCGGCTTCGCCCACCACGTTCGCAACCGTTCCGAAATCGACACCTTCGTGCTGGCCACGGCCATGCGCGAGGCCGTGGCGGCGGCTCGCCAAGCGCTACTCCACCCGATCGAGGGCACGATCATTTCAGTCGCGGAAGCGGCCGCCGAGTCGGCCTATCGCCTGGCCCTTCACGAGCCGGACCTCTACCGTCTGGCCAACGGTGTGCTTAAGGCTGCCAATGAGGCGCTCGACCGGACCCCCGAGCAGCTGCCCGTCTTGAAGGAAGCCGGAGTGGTCGATGCGGGCGGGGCGGGATTCGTGTACTTTTTGGAGGGAGTGTTGCGCTTTCTGCCCGACGTCGCGGTCCGGGCGACGGCGTTCCCGCGACGCCCGGTCAAGCAAAACGTCTTCACGTCCGGCCAGATCGTCGGAGAATTCAAATATTGCACCGAGTTCATCCTCGAACAATCGACCTGCGACACCGTGGAGTTGCGTCGACTGCTCGAGCCGCGGAGCGAGTCGCTGCTGGTGATCGGCGGCAAGCCGACGATCAAGGTGCACATTCATACCGACGATCCGCAGCGCGTCCAAGATATCGCTTCCAAACACGGCGAGTTGACGCGCGTTAAAGTCGATAACATGGAAAACCAGCACAACGTTCTGGTCGTCGACAAGCCCCCGAGCGTGCGCTCGATCGTGGCCGTCGTTCCCGGGCCCGGCTTCGAACAGATCGCGTACGAGCTGGGCGCCGAAGTGGTCGTCGGAGGCGCCAAGAATCCTTCGGTTCGCGACCTGCTGCTGGCAGTCAACAAATGTTTGAGCGACGACATCTACCTGTTCGTCAACGACAAAAACGTCGCGCTGGCGGCGCGCGAGGTGACCAAGCTCACCGATAGGCGCGTGCGCGTGGTTCCAACGGTCGATATCGTCGGCGGCATCGCGGGACTCTTTGCGATGCGCGAGTCCGTCAAAACGCAAACGCCAGCAGAGGAACTGCTGCTTGCGGCCGCCGCCCGCGTGAAGAGCGCTCAGTTGTTCTTTGCCGAGCGGGACGCTCGCCTGGGCGAGGCACGGGTCGAGCGCGGCAAACCGGCAGCGGCCTACGCCGGGACATTGATCGTGGGCGAGACGCTCGTACAAACGATGACCGAGGTCCTGACCGCCATGGGTGCGCGCGGCGGAGGTCTGGTCACGCTGTACTACGGCGGCGCGCAAAAAGAAAAGGACGCCCAGCGGTTGAGCGAAGAGATGCGAGCGGCGTTTCCCGGCGGCGACGTCGAATACTACTATGGCGGGATGAAGAGCGTGGAGTATTGGATTTCACTCGATGAGTAAGCCGAGAATTGCGGTGGACGCGATGGGCGGCGATTTTGCGCCCGATGAGATCGTTGCCGGTGCGCTGCTAGCGGCAAAGGAGTACGACCTCGAGATCGTCCTGGTCGGTGACCAAGCATGCGTCAAACCGTTGCTGGTCGGGCCAGGGGCCGATTCCGTACGCTTGGTCCATGCGCCCGAGGCCGTGCCCATGGATCAGCACGCTTCGCAGGCGCTGCGTCAGGCCGATCGCACATCGCTCGGTATCGCGGTTTCTATGGTCAAAATCGGCGAGGCGGATGCGGTCGTCTCGGCCGGTAACAGCGGTGCGTTCCTGGCCATCGCGCTCATCAAGCTGCGCACGATCGAGGGCATCGCGCGGCCGGCGATCGCTACTGTCTGGCCGGCGCTCAACGGTCCCACCGTCGTCCTGGATTCGGGTGCCAACGTCGACTGCAGGCCCGAATGGCTCGAGCAGTTCGGAATTATGGGTTCGGCCTACGCGACGACGGTGCTCCATATCGAGAACCCGCGCGTCGCTACGCTTTCGATCGGTGAAGAACGTTCTAAAGGGAATGCTCTCTCGCTTGAGGCGGGCAAATTGCTCGACCAAGCGCCGGTCAATTTCGTCGGCAACATCGAAGGGCGCCACATGTTTCGCAACGTCGCCGACGTGATCGTCGCCGATGGTTTCGTCGGAAACGTCGTTCTGAAATCGACCGAGGGTATGATCGCGGACTTAGGGACGGTCATTCGCGATACGCTGGTGACCGGCAACCTGCTAACCAAGATCGGCGCGGCCCTGATGGCCCCGGCGCTACGGAAGATGCGCGCGAAGTTCGACTACGAAACCTACGGCGGCGCGCCCTTGCTGGGCCTATGCGGGAACTGCATCGTGACGCACGGACGAGCCAGCCGAATCGCGATCAAGCATTCCATTGCAGCGGCGGCTGAAGAAGTGCGCAACGACGTGGTCGGAAAAATTACCGAGCTGATGGCCGCGCGCGTACCGACTGCGGAACCTTAATGGCAATTGCGATCGTCACCGACTCGACGTCGGACATCTCGCGTACGCGCGCGCAGGAGTTAGGCGTCACGGTCGTGCCGTTGTTCGTTGTTTGGGGCGAGCGCAGCTACCGCGACGACGTGGACCTGTCCCGCGCCGACTTCTACGGGATGCTAGCGACCGAGCCGACGCTGCCGACCACCTCGCAACCGACCGCGGCGATGTTCGAAGCGGCCTTCGAGCCGGCCATACAACGCGGAGACCACGTCTTGTGCGTCGTGATTTCTTCCAAACTGTCCGGTACGATCAACGCCGCTCACGCGGCGGCAACGCGCTTTCCGCCGGGCAGCGTGACGATCTTCGATTCCGAATCGGCGGCGGGCGGTCTGGGTATGCACGTGTTGCTGGCCCAAGGTCTCGCGCGGGGCGGCGCCGCGCTCGCGGCGATCGTCGACGCGCTCGAACGCGAACGAGCGACCCAACGGCTCTTTGCCTGCGTGCCCGATCTCGCGCATCTGCAGCGCACCGGACGCATCGGCAAGGCTCGAGCCGCGTTAGGAACCCTGATGAAAATCGTGCCGGTGCTGTGTCTCAAGGAGGGCCAGGTTGCCGCCGAGGCGCAGGTGCGAACGCTGGCGCGTGCGCGGGAAACGATGCTCGATCTGGCGCTGCAGAATACGCCCGACATTTCCGAGGCGCGCTATGTCGTTATGCATACCAACGCGCCGAATCTCGCGCAGGACGTCGTAGAGCGGCTCCGCGCACGTTTCGAAGGCGTGAAACCCAAGATGTTGGATGTGCTGGAAGCCGGCCCGGTTATCGCGACGCACGCGGGACCGGGTGCCGTCGGAATTTTCAGCACTCGACCTTAGGGAGACGCTCGCAGCCGTGCTCGGCATTTACGTCCACCTGCCGTTTTGTCCGTACATCTGTCCGTATTGTGATTTTGCAAAGTGGCCGCATCGGGAGAGTCAAGCGACGGCATATCTCGCCGCGCTTCAGGCCGAAATAGAAGCCGCGCCGTCGCAGCCCGCGGCGACGATCTTTTTTGGAGGCGGAACGCCCAATCAATACGACGCAAGGACGCTGGCGGCACTCACGAAGCGCGTCCGCGAATGGTTCCCCGCACTCCCGGGTTCTACACACGAGATCAGTGTTGAGGTCAACCCCGAGAAAGTGCGCGAGGGCGATTTCGAGACGTACGCGCGCGCGGGCATCAACCGCATCTCGATCGGCGCGCAGTCGTTCGATCCCGCCGAGATTGCGACGCTGGGACGCAAACATACCGTCGAACAAGTGACTGCGGTCGTCGCGATGGCGCGCGCGGCGGGGATCGATTCGGTCTCGATCGATCTGATGTTTGCCGTTCCCGGCCAGACGCCCGATTCGTGGAAGCGCTCGTTGGAGCGAGCCGTCGAGTTGGATGTCGATCACATCTCGACCTACGGTCTGACCGTTGAAGAGGGAACGCCATACGCGTTGTGGCAGTTGCGCGAACCGCGTACGTTCTTGGACGCCGATCGCGAAGCCGAACTGTACGACATTGCGATTTCGGCCCTCGAGGCCGCCGGCTTCGAACACTACGAGATTTCAAATTTCGCCAAGACCGGACACGCGTGCGCCCATAATGCCAACTATTGGGACAACGGCGATTACCTCGGCTTGGGCGTAGGCGCGGCGTCGTTTCGTAACGGCGTTCGGAGCGTTCACACGCGCGAACTCGATACGTACGTCGCAGCGGCCGGCGCCGGCCTTCCAATTCCGGGCGAAACTGAGCGCTTGCTGGGCGGCAAGCGAGCGGGGGAAGCCGCGATGCTTGCCCTACGCACCGCGCAAGGGGTCTGTCTGCGCACGTTCAAAGAGCGTTACGAGATTGATTTTATGAACTACTACGCACCGATTATCGCCGACCTCGTCGCAGCGGAAGTCTTGGAAACCGACAACGAACGCGCACGCTTGACGCGCCGCGGTCGCTTTCTCGCCAACGACGTCTGCGGAGCATTCGTCACATTCGAGTAGCCGGCGCGAATCTTTCCGGGACCGTGTTGCGCGGCGTTTTCGCCGTGGTGTTTGCAGTGTCCGGATTTTTGTTGGGTCGCGAAGCCTACGTCAACATTCTGTCGTTGCACTTTGCGAGCGAAGGATTGCAGTTCGCGCTGCTGATTCTCTCTCCGGTAGTAGGAGCGGTGGTCGGCGTGCTGCTCGCACCGCTCGCGCAATCGCTGTTCGAAGACGAACTGAACTCGGTCGAAGGTGCGATGGAGCGGTTAGCTCCGGCCGAACTTGCCGGCGGAGCGATCGGCTTGATCGCAGGCCTGGTGATCGCCTTTCTGATCAAGTCGATTCTGTTCGGGTTTATCTCCTCGACGGGCAACTCGGGCAACTACATTGCGATCGTCTTGTACATCATCGTGTCGATCTTCGCTGCCTACCTTGGCGCGCGCGTCGGCGCCAAGTCACGCCTGGTTCAGCGTACCGGAAAATCAAACGGGGTTCCCAAGGTGATCGATACCTCGGTCATCGTCGATGGCCGCATCGTGGAGATCGTGCAAGCCGGATTCTTGGACGGCCCCCTGATCGTGCCGCGTTTCGTCCTGCGCGAACTTCAAGCCGTCGCCGATTCGCTCGACGGTCAGAAACGTACGCGCGGACGCCGAGGCCTCGACGCGCTGGCGCGCTTGCAAGAACTTGCAACGCTGGAGATCGACGAACGCGATTATACCGATTTGCCCGCCGGTAGCGTCGATGCCAAGCTGGTGAGGCTGGCGCAGGAGATCGGCGGCAAACTCGTCACCAACGATTACAATCTCAATCGGGTGGCGCATCTTGAAGGCGTCACCGTCTTGAATATCAACGAACTGGCCGGTGCGGTGAAGCCCGTTCTTCTTCCCGGTGAGGAGTTGCATGTGGCGCTGATCCGCGAAGGCAAGGAGCCCCACCAGGGCGTCGCCTATATGGACGACGGCACGATGATCGTGGTCGAGCAGGCCGGTCGAATGGTCGGTGAATCGGTCGACATCGTCGTCAGCAGCGTCTTGCAGACCGTCGCCGGGAGAATGATTTTTGCCAGACTCAAACGCGATGGACACTAAGCTCGTTTGGGGCGCGGTCATCGTCGCCGCCGGGCGCGGGACGCGGTTGGGACGCGCCAAACAACTGCTCGACGTCGCCGGCGTTCCGCTGGTCGGCTGGTGTATGCGCACGTTTGCCGGCATCGCCGAGATCGGCGATGTGGCCATTGTGGCCGAACTCGAGGCGATCGAGCCGATGCGGGCGCTGGCCGCGAGCATCTTCGAAACGACGCCGTTCGTGGTCGTCGCCGGCGGCGCCACTCGCCAAGAAAGCGTCTCCAACGGCATCAACGCGTTGTCCGAACGTTGCACCGCGATCTTGGTGCACGACGGCGCCCGACCGTTGGTGCGCGCAAGCGACGTATTGGCCGGCATGGCCGAAGTGCGCCCCGGTCGCGGTGCGATTCTCGCGGCGCCGATGTCGGATACGATTAAGGTCGTCGACGCAACGACCATGACGGTGCTGCGCACGCTCGATCGCCAAACGCTGTGGGCCGCGCAGACGCCGCAGTTCGCGACGCGCGCGGATCTGCGTCGCGCGCACGCCGAGGCTCGCAAACATGCTATCCTGGCAACCGATGAGGCCGCTCTGCTCGAACGTTTGGGCTGCGAGGTTGCCGTCGTCGCGTCTTCGGGCGACAACATCAAGGTGACGCAGCTCGGGGACCTCGCGCGGGTCCAGTCGCAGTTGTCCGAACGTCTCGAGCACGGCCACACCGAGGAAGAAGTCATGCTCGTCGAAGTCTTCGTGGACGCAACCCTCGTCGACGCGATCTGCGTCGAGTTGGAGTCGCGCGGCGGCCGCATCGATTCCGTCGAGCGAGATCTGCCAAGCGGCGCGGCGGTGCGAGCGTACGTTGCCGGCAGCGCGATGCGCGGGTTCGGCGATTGCTTCGAGGCGTTCGGCGACGGTCGCGCGACGTTCACCGCACATTTTTCGCATTACGCGGGCCGTGGCGAACGCGATAGCGGCGGCTTGCGGTGAGGGTGGGTCACGGCTTTGACGCGCATCGCTTGGTCGAAGGGCGCCGCTTGATCTTGGGCGGCGTCGATGTTCCCAACGCTGCCGGCGCGCTGGGCCATTCCGACGCCGACGTCTTGGCGCACGCGCTGGCCGATGCGTTGCTGGGTGCCGCCGCGTTAGGCGACTTGGGCGCGCGCTTTCCCGACAGCGACGAGCGTTGGAAAGATGCCGACTCGATGGAACTGTTGGCATCGTGCGCGACCGACGTTCGTCGCGCCGGTTTCCGCGTCGAAAACGTCGACGCGACGATCGTCCTGCAAAGCCCGAAACTCGCACCGCATATTCTGGCGATGCGCGAGAACGTGGCGTCGCGTTTGGGACTGTCGCTGGCACAGGTAAGCGTAAAAGCCAAGACGAGCGATGGCATGGGCTATACCGGCGACGGCAGCGGCATCGCGGTCCACGCCGTGGCCGCTATCGTGGCGCAATAGCTTGGCGACGATCGCCGTCGACGAACTGGCAGCGCGCATGCAGCGTTGGGGGTTCTTAGAAGACCCGGCGCCGCCCGCGGCGTTGCGCTGGATCGAGACGTTCCTCGAGGCGTTTGGCCGAGGGTTGAAGTCTGCCGACGACGCGTTCCCGCGCATCGAGGCGTTACGTGCCGAGGCCTGTTTGGTCCCGGCGCTCGAACTGGAACGCCTGCGATCCCGAGACGTGCTGTTCTTCCTGGATTCCGTCGCCCAATACGTCGATCATCAACTCGAACTGCGCGGGTTGCCGTTGGACCACGATCTCGGGGAGATCGGCAAAGAGTTCGGTTTGCATCCCGCCGACGCGTTGCATGCCGTGCGCATGGCCTTGACCGGCCTGCCTGAAGGACCCCCGCTGGAACTGCTGTTTGTATTGCTAGGCCACGACCGAATCATGATGCGGGTCGGCGCGGTCAACTCCAAACTGCTGCACGGCCGTGGTCTCGAGCCGATCGCTTTCGGGCCCGACGGCAGGCCGTTCGAGCCGATCCATGGGACGCAACCCGCGTTAAATGCGCCGGATAGCGTAACCGGGGATTGACCTGACGGTTTATCCTCGTATGAGATGGCCAATCCGCTAGCGACCTTCCTTGCCGATCTTCGTGCCCCGCTGCAACGCGATCCCGCGGCTCGCGGATGGCTGGACGTCGTACTGTCCTATCCGGGCTTTCACGCGCTGACCGCGCACCGGGCGATTCACGTACTGCATCGCGCGGGGATCCCGATTCTGCCGCGTTGGCTGGCGCACGTTACCCGGTTTCTGACCGGCGTCGAGATTCATCCGGCGGCGCGCTTGGGCAAGGGGCTGTTCATCGATCACGGCATGGGCGTGGTCATCGGCGAGACCGTCGAAGTCGGCCAAGACTGCACGATCTATCAAGGGGTAACGCTGGGCGGCGCGAGTTTGGCGCACGGTAAGCGACACCCGACGCTGGGCGATCGCGTTACCGTCGGCGTCAATGCGGCCGTCTTGGGAGCGATCGTGCTGGGCGACAACGCCAAGGTCGGCGGCGGATCGGTGGTCGTCAAAGACGTTCCGGCCAACGCGACGGTCGTCGGCATTCCGGCGCGCGTCGTTTTGCAGGATGGCAAGCCGGTGCACGCCGTTTCCGATCGCCCGCTGGTCGAAATGCCCGATCCCAACGCGCAAATGATCTCCGACTTGCGCGCGCGCGTCGACGATCTCGAGCGCCTGCTGCGTTTGCGCGACGCCGGAGATCACGATGCCGCTGCGGCTATATAACACCCGCACTCGTGCGGTCGAGGCGTTCGCGCCGTTACGCGACCGCGAGGTACGCATCTACATCTGCGGATTGACGCCGTCGGCCCAAGCCCACGTCGGACACGCGCGCTCGTTCTTGTTCTTCGACGTGTTGCGTCGTTTCCTGACGCACCGGGGATACAAGGTCACCTACGTTCAGAACGTTACGGATATCGACGACCGCAGCATCAACCGGGCGCGTGAAACCGGCGAGCAGTGGTACGACATCGTCTCGGACTACTACGCCGGGTTCAAGGACTCGATGCGCCGCCTGGGCGTGCGCGAGCCGGACCACGAGCCGTACGCTACCAAGTACATCGAGCCGATCGTCGCGATGATCGCTGCGTTGATCGAATCCGGTCACGCCTATACCACCACCGACGGCGTCTACTATCGCGTGGCGACGTTCGCGCGTTACGGCGCGTTGGCCAATCGCAATATTCAAGAATTGCAAGCCGGCGCGCGGATCGAGATCGACGAAAGCAAGGACGATCCGCTGGATTTTGCGTTGTGGAAGTTCGCCAAACCGGGGGAGCCGTGGTGGCCGTCGCCGTGGGGGCAGGGCCGCCCGGGCTGGCATATCGAGTGCTCGGCTATGGCGCGCGCGCTGCTCGATCGGCCGGGCCGAGGCTTCGACATTCACGGCGGCGGTGCGGACTTAATCTTCCCGCATCACGAGAATGAAATCGCGCAGAGCGAACCGCTGATGGAGCATCCGCCGATGGCCAACGTTTGGATGCACGGCGGGCTGCTGCTGTATGAAAACAAGAAGATGTCCAAGTCGTTGGGGAACTTCGAACCGCTCTCCGACTTGCTGGACCGACACGACCCGCAGGCGATTCGGTTGCTGTTCTTACAGACCGGCTATCGCAAGGTCATGAACTTCACCGAAGGTTCGATCGCCGCGGCCGCCGTGGTGTTAGAGAAGTTGAAGAAGGCCTATCGCGAGTTGCATACGATCGAAGCGCCATCGGATGCGACCTCGGCGCACGCCTTGCTCGACAAGATCGAGCAAGCGCTCGACGACGACATGAATACCTCGGTCGCGTTGGCCGAACTGCTCAACGTGGCCTCAAGCGCGTCGACATACGCCGCCGACGCCGAGCTGCGCCCGGCGATTTTTGCACGCTATGCAGTCGGGCTCGATCTGTTGGGATTGACGCCCGACCAATCGTGGCTGCGCGTGCCGCAGGCGGCGCTTCCCGACGACTTCGTTGCTCGATTGGCAGCGGCGCTCGGGCGTGACGGTTTCCCGGGCGGCGCTGCGCAGGAAGCGATCGAGGCCGTGATTGCGTTGCGCGCTCAAGCGCGCGCGAATAAGGATTGGCCGGAATCGGATCGCTTGCGCGACGCACTCTTGGTTTGCGGCGTTGAGTTGAAAGACTCGAAGGATGGAACGATGTGGATCGTCGTCCAGTAACGGGTCCGCCGCGGCGCAAAAAGCCCGCACTGATGGATTTCGATGCTGTACTCTACGGAATTCACGCAGTCGACGAAGCGCTGGCAGCGGGCGAGCACCTCCGGGCGATTCACCTAGCCGACGACCGCAAACGCGATCCGATGCTGCGCCGGATCGTCGAGCAAGCCGAGGCCGCCAAGATCCCGGTTCGATTCGAACGGCGCGATTGGTTCGCGCAGCTTCCGTACAAGGCTCATCAGGGTGCGATTGCGATCGCGCCTCCATTCGAATATGCCGGCTTACATGAGGTGCTAGCGCGGCGCCGAACGGATCGCCGTCTGCTCGCCGTCGTGCTCGATCACGTGACCGATCCCCATAATCTCGGAGCGATTATTCGAACCGCCGAATGCGTGGGCGCCGACTTCGTCGTCATTCCCGATCGTCGCGCCGCGGGCGTCAACGCGACCGTGCGCAAGACTGCCGCGGGCGCAGCCGAGCACCTGCCGATCGTTCGGGTCAGCAATATCGCCCAAACCCTGCGCGAGTTCAAGAAGGCCGCGGTGTGGGTGACCGGGGCCGACGCCGCCGACGACGCCGCGGAGTTCACCAAGGCCGACCTGGGTTCCGACCTGGCCTTGGTCATCGGCGCCGAGGGCGAAGGGCTGGCCCAACTAGTCCGCCGCGAGTGCGACTTCCTGGTCAAGATCCCGCTGTTGGGAAGGGTTGCTTCGCTCAACGCCTCGGTAGCGGCAGCCGTCCTGCTCTACGAGGCCGTGCGACAGTGTGGAATTCGCACGGAGAACAGCCAAAAAGCGCCTTGACGAGGGAGGGGCACCCTCCTATACTCTACGGGATGTGCCGCGCTCGACGGGCCCAGGCTCGCGATTTGCGGCTCATCCTTCCCGGAGGGTAAGGCAGGATGGCAGTTATGACCCAACCCGCGTCGGAGGGTCTTGAGTACAACGAGCGTCCCGACGAGGACCTCGTAGCCATCGCTAAGGGCGGCGACAACCTTGCGATGGAGTACCTCCTCAACAAGTATAAGAATTTCGTTCGAATCAAGGCGAAATCGTACTTCCTGATCGGCGCGGACCGCGAGGATATCATCCAAGAAGGGATGATCGGCCTATATAAGGCCGTTCGCGATTTCAAAGCCGACAAGTTGTCGAGTTTCCGCGCGTTCGCAGAACTATGCATCACGCGTCAGATCATCACTGCGATCAAGACCGCGACGCGTCAGAAGCACATTCCGCTCAATCAGTACATCTCGCTGAACAAGCCGATTTACGACGAGGACAGCGAACGGACGCTGCTCGACGTGATGGCTTCGCAGAAGACCTCGGATCCCGAGGAACTGGTCGTAACGCAGGAAGTCTCCGACGATATCCGCCAGCGGATTCGTCAAAATCTCTCGGAACTCGAATCGCAGGTGCTCGAATCGTACCTCGAGGGCAAGTCGTATCAAGAGATGGCGCGCGACCTCGGTCGCCACGTGAAATCGATCGACAACGCGCTCCAACGCGTCAAACGCAAGATCGAGAAGAATCTGTCAGAATTTGAGTTCACCGCGCAGTAGGCGCTCGCGAACCGTTTGAGTTAGTTGGGCTCGCACGCCCCCGGTCTCACTTGTTTTTATTTAATCGTTCGACCGGGGGCATGCGAGCCCAACTAACTCAAACGATTCACTCGCTAGGGGTTCAGGCAACGAGGCGAAGGGGGCGCTTTTTTCTTATCCCAGGCGTTTGACGATGCGCTTGTAGAGGGCATGGCGATCTTCGATCGGGTCGACGATCAGGGTTTCAGGTTCTTCGCCTTCGATTTTCGGGTCGATGCAAACGGTCACGCGACCCAACGCGCAGACATCCATGCAGGATGTCGAAATCGCGCGAACCTTGCCCCAATGACCATCCTCTTTGAGCTTGGACTTGAGCCAACCGCGCAGATCGAAATCGCCGATCCGCGCCGCGATTTCGGGTGATTCCTCCGGGATGCGCTCTTTGGAGCAGCGTTCGCACACGAGCACCAGTCCGGAGTTGAGCCACTTGGGTTTGACCTGTTGCATGCACTACGATCGTTAGAAGCAAGATGGAGCCGACGGTGGGATTCGAACCCACGGTAATACCGACTTACAAAATCGGCGCTTTCGACCGCTCAGCCACATCGGCAGACTGCGAGCGGACTTGTCTTCAAACGCCGGCCGATGCTATCCTTGGCGCGATGATCGCTCGAGCACAACAAGCCGACTTGGATGACGTCCTTCCGTTGGTAGCCGGTTATCGCTCGTTCTACGAGCAATCGGCCGATCCGCGAGGCGAGCGCGCGTTCGTCGAGCGTTGCCTGCGCGACGAGACCTCCGTCATGTTTCTGGCTCGCATCGACGACCGCGCGGTCGGGTTCGTACAACTGTTTCCAACATACAGTACCGTGCATCTAGGGCCTTCGTTCGTTTTGGAAGATTTGTTCGTCGTTTCCGACGCGAGGCGCTCGGGCGTAGCTTCGGCGTTGCTCGATCGAGCCGTCGAATTCGCCAGGGAAGCCGGCGCGGTCGGGATGTTTCTGGAGACCGCCCAAGACAATGTCGCGGCCCAAACGCTATACCGCCGAAAAGGCTGGAGGCTCGAAGATCGCTTCTTAAAGTTCAACGCTCGG
This sequence comes from Verrucomicrobiia bacterium, assembly GCA_035544315.1. Taxonomy (GTDB): domain Bacteria; phylum Vulcanimicrobiota; class Vulcanimicrobiia; order Vulcanimicrobiales; family Vulcanimicrobiaceae; genus JALYSX01. The sequence goes on along the minus strand of DATKGB010000014.1, from coordinate 2,641 downwards.
TTGTAGGTGAAAGAAAAGAGCCCGCAGCTAGGAGCTGTGGGCTCGGTCGTAACGCCGGTAGCGGAGGGAATCCGGCGCGACGGCTTACTTGACGACGTGCCAGTCGTCGATGACGTATTGCGTTCCGCTGGCGGTGATCGTCAGCGTTCCGTCGCCGTATGCGTCGACGTTGAAGGTCGAGATCTGCGTGCTGCCGTTGGCGATCGTTCCGGTGATGAACAGCGAGTTGGTCGGAGGGACGCTGGTGTTGGTGCTGACGTTAAGGGTGTTTCCGTTGGCTAGTTGTGCGTTGGCGATCGAGAGGTTCTCAAGCAGGCCGTTCGCGTACGTGGCCGTGATCGGGATTGAGTACGTGCCCGTGCTGGTTCCCCCAGCGAGCGTGAACATCGGTGTGGAGATCGGGCAGGCGGTGTTCGGGGCGCCCGTCGCGATCGAGAGCGCGCCGATCGCGCCCTTGAAGTTGGTACCCGCGTGGGTCGCGCTCCAGGTGATCGAGCGGTCAACGTTGACCGTGCGGGTGCCGACGCCGCTGATGCCGCCGTTCCAACCGAAGGTTTCACCCAAGGCCGCGAATCCGGTCGCGTTAAAGCCGGCCGAATCGCCGCAGTACTGATTGATGCCGCCGCTAGCGGGTTGCATCACCATCTCCGCGTCGGAGTCGATGGTTTTCACACCGCCTAGCGCGAGATTGCCGGTGTCGATGCGGTCGAAACCGTTAGCAGCCTTGGGAAAACCGTTTGCGTCGAAGGTGGCGTTGGCGATCGTGTTGGTAGCGGTGCGCGTTGCGATCGGCGTCGCGTTATTGACGGCATAGAGCTTTTCGGTGTTGGCGACCGTTTCGGAGCTGCTTCCCGTCGAGGTGAAGATACGGACGGTGTCGCGAGCGAGCTCGGTGCAGCCAGCGTCGTAGAAGAATTGCCTTTCGGTCGAGTTCGCATCGCCGTTTTTATCGGGTGCGAAGAACTCGCTGTAGTTCGTACAGGTGCCTTGGCCGCCGGATTCCGTCCGGATGCCTTGCGACTGCGCGGAGATCGCGTTGTTGTCGTCGGCGATGTTTTTCATCGGCGAGCCTAGAGCGTTGGCCGTCGAGATGGACATCTCGGATTGCGATTGGGCGCTGAGACCGCTGCCACCGCCGCCGATGGGCGGGTTCGTGCCGCCGGCGCCGCCGCAGGCGGCGAGCGCCACGGCGAGCAGCGCGGCTGCGACCGTCGAGTGAACCCGATATTTCATGATGTGCCTCCAAAGCAAAGATCGAAAAGTACCTTCCTTTGGTTATAGGGCGCAACGAGGGTGCGTACATGAAAACTCGGCCAGAGGGCGATGAGCCGTTGATTAGGCCGCCTATAGCGAGGAAGCCGGGCCTATGGTATCGTACTTTCGGCAGCCGTCTTTCGACGGTCGTGTCGTGGGTAGGTGGCCGAGTGGTTAATGGCGCCAGACTGTAAATTTGGTATGCGAAAGCGTTACGCTGGTTCAAATCCAGCCCTGCCCACCACGAATTTCGCGGGCGTTGCATAATGGTAATGCCCTTGCCTTCCAAGCAAGAGTCGCGGGTTCGATTCCCGCCGCCCGCTCCAAGCGTGTCCGAAAACAGAAAAAAAAGTGCCCCTAGAAAAATCGGGGCGTCTTATAAGCTGGAGCCGTTGGCGAGGATTGAACTCGCGCTCTCCTCTTTACCAAAGAGGTGCTTTACCACTAAGCTACAACGGCAAATCGCGCGCTTCGCCCTGTACGCCGGACCCGCCGTTGCCTCCTACCGGGGCCACGACAAGGGGCCGAATTCGATACGCCTCCGCACATCTTATGCGTTTGCTCTGCCCGTTTCTTGTCGGTAACCCCAGCTAGGGTTTCATCTCGTCTAGGGTTGCTTGAAGGGGCGCGACGTCGACGTGGATGAAGCCGCCTTGCGGATGATCGAGATCGACGATCGTGAAGACCGTGGCGTTAAAGAGCAGGCAGAAGAATATCGCCAGGATGACATCGGGGGATTTCGCCCGTCCGAGGGTCACTCCCAAGAGCGCCGCGCCGGCGATGATGGAGAATAGCACCAGTCCGATGATCGCAGAGGGGATATGATTGTCGAGCGCTGCGGCTTGCTGTTCGGAGACGTCGATCGTTTCGTTCATGGAACTGGTCAGTGCGTTGTAGAAAGGATTGCGCGGGTCGCCGCGCGCCGCGCCCGAAGCGATCGCCCAAAGTTGCGTTTGCAAGGCGGTGCCTCGATCGGTAGCCCGTCCCTCTGCCAATGCGTTGGAGACGTCGGCATAGGTTTCCAGACGAGTCTTGTCATAGGCGATGAGGCTTCGTCGAAATCGGCTGCGCTGAGCGGCTGGTAGAAAATCGGCCCGCAAGTAGGTCGTGCTGATCGCTTCGGCCTCATTCACCACCAGGTCGTGTCGGGCTTGGAATCGCTGGGCCGCGAACGAGAACGAGAATGCGAGGATCAAGGCGATCAGCCCGAAAATCGCCCGCTGCCCCAGGCCAAATGCCGTTTCCGCGTGGCCGTCTTGGGGCTTGCCGTAGCGAATCGTCAGGCCGTAGCCCAACGCGAGTGCGACCAGCGTCAGGGGCAAAAGCACGATCAGAAATACAAACGGGTCCGACTCCAAAAAAAACGTATCCAGCATGCTCGCCTCTC
>DATKGB010000013.1:0-5120 GCA_035544315.1 Verrucomicrobiia bacterium | reverse complement strand
AGGGAGGACCCCGACGATCTGCTGCGCGAGTACGCGCGTCGCGCACGGTTGACCGTGTATTTAGCCGCCGCTGCCGGCGCCGGCAAAACGCGGCGCTTGGCCGACGACGCGCGACGCCTGCAGACCGCCGGCCTTCGCGTTGTCGTCGGGCGATTGGCAACCAAGGGGCGCCCCGACCTCGACTCCCGCGCGTCGGGGTTGACCTTTCTCCCCGGGCGTCGGGTCGACGTCGCAGGCGGCACGTTTGAAGACTTCGACCTCGAGGCCGCATTGCGGCTGCATCCCGACATCGTCATTCTCGACGAGCTCGCGCACTCCAACCTTCCCGGCGGAACCAACGAGAAAGCGTGGCAAGACGCCTTGGCCCTGCGCGATGCAGGCATCGGGGTGATCGGCGCGCTCAACGTCGCTCACGTCGACACGGTCGCGGCGACGGCCGAGCGCGCAACCGGTCGCCCGCTGCGCGAAATCGTGCCGTTCTCGTTCTTGCAGCATGCCGACGAAGTCATCGCGCTGGACATCTCGCCGCAAATGATTCAACAGCGGTTGCGGGCGGGGAAAATCGTTGCCGAAGACGATGTCGAGCGCGCGCTGGACGGACCGTTCTCGGATGCCTCGCTGTATGCATTACGAGAATTGCTGCTCCGAACCGTCGATCAGATCGCGACCGCGACGGTCCGCGCGGAACGCGCTTCTTTTACGATCGCAATCGCCTTGCCCGGCGTCCCGCTCGAAGGCTTCCTGCGGCGCACCGCCGCGTTCACGGCTCCGTTGGATCTGGCGCTGCACGTCGCCGCGGCCAAGGGCGTCGAGGTCGACGAGTTGCAACCGCTGATGACCGAACTGCATGCCGACGTTCTCGGCAAGCGCATCGATCCCGATAGAATCGACGCGGTCGCACTGGGCGGTTCGTTGTTGGCCGTTCCGCTCGGCTCGATTGCCCGCCATTTTACGCAAACGCCTCCGCCGCAGAATCTGCTCGTCGTCGACGTCGGACAAACGTACTTGGGCGGAGGCACGCTGGGCCACTCGCTCGCGCGAACCTCGGCCGACCGGATGCGGCGCGGCTACGGAAAACTGACGGTGTACTTGGGGGCGGCAGCCGGCGTCGGCAAGACTTACGGTATGCTCGATCGGGCTCAGCAGCTGCGCGCCGACGGGACCGACGTCATCGCCGCCTATATCGAGACGCACGGGCGCGCGGAAACCGCGGCGATGACCGAGGGTCTGGACGTCTTGCCGCACCTTCGCGTCGAAAGCGCGGGGATCGCGTACGAAGAGCTCGATCGCGATCGACTGCTCGCACGCAAGCCGCAGGTCGCGCTGATCGACGAACTGGCGCACACCAACGCGCCGGGCAGTGCGGTCCCCAAGCGATACGAAGATGTCTTGGCGGTGCTGCGCGCCGGAATCGATGTGATCACGACCCTGAACGTCCAACATCTCGAGGGACTCAACGATACTGTCGAGCGCCTGACGGGCACGGTGGTCCGAGAGACCCTGCCCGACGACATCCTCGCACTGGCCGACGAGGTCATCCTGATCGATGCGACGCCCGAAACGCTGCGCACGCGCTTGCGCGAAGGGAAGATTTATCCGCCCGAACGCGTCGACTCGGCACTTGCAAATTTCTTCCGCCGCGACAATCTGGAAGCGCTGCGCGAGCTGGCGCTGCGCGAAGCCGTGCGCAACCGAACGCGTCGTCGCGTCCCCGCGCCGTTCGATCGCTTGATCTTGGGCGTCACCGGCGAACGTGGCGACGATCGGATCGCGCGCCGCGCCAGCGCCTTGGCAGCGCGATTGCAGGTCGAGTTTGCGATCGCATTGGTCCACCAACCCAAGCACGCAGCCGACGAGGCCGTTCGCGACGCGATCCGCGCCGAAGCGCAGCGCTTCGGGGCCAGTTATACGGAGAGTCAAACCGACGACGTCGCCGGCGCGCTCTTGGAGCTTGCGCGCTCGCGCCCCGAGACGATGCTAGCGGTTTCCCAGCACAACGCGCTGGCGCGTTTCTTTCGCCGCACGCCCTTGGCGCGCGTACTGCTCGATGCCGGCGCGCGCGAACTGCTGGTCATCGCTCCGAGCGATGCCCGTCCGGCGCATCCAAGGAAGTCTTCACCGGTTTGAATCCAACGCAACATTTAACTCGGTAACGTTCACGTGCGGCTCTCCGAGGAACCCCAGCTCGCGATCGTGGACGTGGGCTGCAATCACCCTATTTATTTCCACCACCGACATTTTGCGGGCAACAGCGACTCGGGGTGCCTGCCAGTATGCGGACTCCGGGCTAATATCGGGATCGATACCGCTGCCGCTCGAGGTCACGAGATCCATCGGAGGTGGCCCGCTTGCACCCGGGTTGGCCTTTTCCAGTGCTTCGATCGTCGCTTTGGTTGCTTCGATCAGCTTCTTCGAGCTTGGCCCCAGAGAGGTTCCACCCGTCGACGTTGGATCGTAACCGTTCTTCCCTGCAGCCGACGGTCGGCCATGAAAGTACTGCGGTTTTGTCCACAGTTGCCCGATGATGTCCGATGCGACAATCTTTCCGTTGAGCTCGACGAGTGACCCGTTGGCTTGTTTGGGAAAGAGCACTTGCGCGAGGCCGGTCATCGCAAGCGGGTAAATCAATCCGAAGACGATCGCCGAGAGGATCGTGACCCGTAGCGCGGTTCCGAAATATCGAAGCATGGTTCTTTCCCTACGTTAAGTGCGAGAGGGTGAGGATGACGTCGATCAATTTGATCCCGATGAACGGGACGATCAGCCCCCCCACCCCGTAAATGAGGACGTTCTGGCGCAATGCCGCGTTCGCGCCCTGGGGAACGTACTTCACACCGCGCAGCGCGAGCGGAATAAGTGCGATAATGACGAGCGCATTGAAGATGACCGCCGACAGAATCGCGCTCTGTGGGGTCGATAGCCGCATTACGTTTAAAGCGCCCATCGCCGGATAAGCCGCAACAAACATTGCCGGAAGAATCGCAAAGTACTTCGCAACATCATTGGCTATCGAAAACGTCGTAAGCGATCCGCGGGTCATCAGCAATTGCTTGCCGATTTCCACGATTTCGATCAACTTGGTCGGATCCGAATCCAGGTCGACCATGTTCGCCGCTTCCTTAGCGGCCTGCGTTCCCGAATTCATGGCGACGCCGACGTCTGCTTGTGCGAGGGCCGGAGCATCGTTGGTTCCATCGCCCGTCATAGCAACCATTCGCCCCGAACCCTGTTCGCGCTGAATAAGCTGCATCTTCGTTTCGGGCGTTGCTTCCGCGAGAAAATCGTCGACGCCCGCTTCATTGGCAATAGCCGCCGCAGTGAGCGGATTGTCGCCGGTGATCATGACGGTTCGAATGCCCATAGCGCGCAGGCGATCGAAACGCACCTTCATATTCGGCTTGAGAATGTCTTTGAGATGAATTGCAGCGAGCAACATACCGTTGCGCGCCAACAGCAAAGGTGTTCCACCGCTGCGCGCGATGCGCTCGACGTCGGCAGAAAGGTCCGCCGATGCCCCGCCGCCCTGCTCGCGAACCCAGGCCAAGATGGAATCGGGGGCGCCTTTTCGGATCTTGGTACCGTCCGGCAGATCCAGACCGCTCATGCGCGTATATGCGCTAAACGGTACAAATATGGCGCCGTCCGGCATACGCGCCTCGCCGTCGACCGCAATACTTTGCGAAGCGAGCGTAACGATCGAGCGCCCTTCGGGCGTTTCATCGGCAAGCGATGAAAGATAGGCCATGCGCGCCGTATCCTTTGAATCGCCTCCTTCGGCCGTAGTGATTTGAACGGCTTGACGGTTTCCCAGAGTGATCGTACCGGTCTTATCGAGCAACAACGTGTCGACGTCGCCGGCGGCTTCGACCGCACGACCGCTCATCGCAAGGACGTTGCGTTGCATGACGCGATCCATGCCGGCAATACCGATCGCCGACAGCAAACCGCCGATTGTCGTTGGGATCAAACAGACCAACAGTGCGATCAACACCGTAACGGTTTGCTTTGCGCCTGCATAGATCGAAAACGGCAAGAGCGTGGCCACGGCTATCAGGAAGATAATCGTCAGGCCGGCGAGCAAGATCGAAAGCGCAATTTCATTCGGCGTCTTCTGACGCTGGGCGCCTTCCACCAAATTGATCATCCGATCCAAGAAACTCTCACCGGGATTGGCAGTAACCCGTACGACGATCCAGTCTGAAAGGACGCGCGTTCCGCCGGTGACCGCAGAGCGGTCTCCGCCGGACTCCCGAATAACCGGAGCGGATTCTCCGGTAATCGCCGACTCATCAACGGTTGCAGCACCTTGAATGACTTCGCCGTCCGCAGCGAGCAACTCGCCGGCTTCGATGCGAATCACATCGCCTTTACGAAGTTCACCGGCCGGCACTTGAACGATCTGGCCACCCTCCAGCATCTTGTTGGCCATCGTGTCTGACTTGGTGCGGCGCAAGAACTCCGCTTGCGCCTTGCCGCGGCCTTCTGCCACCGCTTCGGCAAAGTTCGCAAACAGGACGGTGAACCAAAGCCAGGCTGAAATCGCGAATTCGAATCCTGCCGTCGGTACGTGCGTCGCAATGCTACGGATAAAGAAGCCCGTGGTAACGAGCGCGCCTACTTCGACGATGAACATGACGGGATTCCGCGCCATCCAGCGCGGATCGAGTTTCTTGAAGGAGTCGCCGATTGCCCGCGTGATAATCGCGCTGTCAAACAGCGACCTCTCTTTGGGGCGGCGATTTATACGGCGTTGTGAAATCATCGCTTAAAACGTCTTCCCTTGAAGGACGAGGAGATGCTCGACAATCGGGCCCAAGGCGTCGGCCGGCAAGAACGTTAGAGCGCCCACGATGACGATCGTGCCGATTAGAAGAGCGATGAAGATGGGCGAGTAAGTTGTGAACGTACCCGCGCCTTCTGCAACTGCTTTTTTGCCGGCCAGAGCCCCGGCAAGCGCAAGGATTGGAATAACCTCGACAAAGCGCCCGAACATCATATTGATTCCGGTGCTGATGTTATAGAACAAATTCGACCCGAGGCCGGCGAATGCACTGCCGTTATTTGCGTTGGTAGACGTAAACGCATAGAGAATTTCGGAGAAACCGTGCGGCCCATCCTCC
>DATKGB010000012.1:0-3591 GCA_035544315.1 Verrucomicrobiia bacterium | reverse complement strand
GCGGTGGTCACCCGCAGGTCGTAGGTGATGGTTAGGGGCTGCCCGTCGTAGAGACGGTCGGCGAAAAAGACCGCTCGATCGTCTAGCAGTTGGAGGCCGCTCCAGGCGGCGTCGGCGGCCCGGCCCTGGTCGGGCTGGGGCTCGGCCGCAGCCGGGAATGGATCTTCCACCACGAGATATTGGACGTCGCTATGCGCGCGAATCGTCAAGGTGACGTGCACTTTGTCGCCGATCCGCCACGGGCCGTCGTGACCGACGTCGTAGGAACGCTCGATCTGGAGGTCGGGCGGAACGCCGAAGAGTCGCTCGAGCAGCGATTTGGGCGCGTCGCTGGCCGTGGTCGCCGATGCGGGCAGATAGCGGACCGCGTCGCTGGACCAGTAGAGCGCACCGCTGCCCTGTCGCCGGAAAGAAATCGTACTGCCGTCGTGGATTTGCCCGGCCGGAACGACCACGCTGGCATCGGCTCCATCGACGATCGGTCTGGTCACGTGCAGCGTTCGCACGACTTTGCCGTCGACCAACACGCTGACGGTTTCGTTAGGATGGAACTCGCTCGCATCGGGCTTATACGCTTCGCTCAACGCGTAGATCGCCGCGGCGGTATCCTTGGTCGTGAACCACCAGTTACCTTGGCGCTGCACGCGCAGGAACGCCACCGCTCGCGGAATCCGCGGCGAGGTTGGGTTGACCGCAACTTCCAAACGTAAGGCGTACGCGGTCGTTTCGATCGGGTCGTCTTCCCACGCGTAGTGCCAAGTGTCGCCGAGCCAGAAGGTGTACGCGCCTTCGTCGGTCGCGCGCTTGTCGAGTTCGCCGGCAAGATCGCGCGCGGTCGCGTCGTCGCCCAGCAGATGCTCGGCCAAACCAAGGACCGCGATCGCGTACGGGTTTAAGTTGCCGACGTGAGCCTTGGTCTGCGCCAGAATCTTTCGATCGATCTTGCCGGGCGCGGCTTGTGCGAGGGCGTAGAGCATGAACGCGCGCGTGTTCCATTCCGAACCGCGTTGACCGCCGCCCCAAAAGCGCAGCGTGTCGCCATTGGTCGTCGCCAATTGATCGGCCAGGCTCTGCGCGCCGCGATCGAAGACGTTGGCGGAAACGTTGTAACCGCTCGCGCGGAATTCGGCCAGTGCGTACATCGCATACGCGGACATGAAGGGGTGATCGCTGTCGTATTCCCACCAGCCCCACGAGCCGTCATCGTGCTGGAGTTGCCCCAGGCGCGCGATCGCGTCGTTCACGATTTGGCCGCTGTCGACATCGTCGGGCTGACGCAGGCCGCCTTGCTTGAGAATCCGATCGATGAAGATCGCCGGCAGCGACGTCGAGACCGTTTGCTCCGTGCAGTAGTACGGATAGATCTGCAGCAAGCGGACGTTCTGCACTAACTCCGCCACGATCGAGGGCGCGAGCGTCAAGTGAACGTCACCGGCCACATGTCCCGGAGGAACCGCGACGGTCAAGCTCGCAGCGTCCGGCAGCGCACCCGCGCCGCGCACGTGTTCGGCCGCCGTTCCCGCTTCCAGCGGCAAGGTCGACTGCATGGCATCGTCCAGCGCCCCGTCGCTCCCGCTCAGCGTCAGCAAGACGTTTCCCACACCCGGCGCAACCACCGGCCACGAAACGTTCGCACTTTGGTTGGCGTCGAGCGTCAGGTCGGCATGCAACGCTGCGGGGAAGAGCGCCGGCGTCGACTCGAGTTTCAACCAAACGTTCGGGTGGGTCGCCAAGCCCTGGGCGATCCCGACGATCTGCGAATGGTCTCCCGCCCGCAAGAAGCGCGGCGTTTCGAGACGCACGAGAAAGTCTTTGGTCACCAGCGCATCGCCCGAGGCCTGACCCGCATCGGTCGCGCGCGTCACGCCGACGGCGGTCGCACGCCAAGTCGTGAGATTGTCCGGCCACTTGAACGAAATCGTTGCCTTTCCGTTTGCATCGGTCACCACCGAAGGCGCCCAAAATGCCGTATCCTGAAAGTTGCTCCGGATCGCCGGTGCGGCGGAGTGGACCGCAGCAAGTTTCAACCTCATCGGCGCCGCCGCGACGGAATAAACGTCGCTCGCGATCCGAGCGATCGTCACCAACCCGTTGGGCGCAAACCACGAGTAGTCCGGATACGCATAGGCGAGCACGTTGTCGTAGAACGCATTGCTCGGCGTCGATCCGTCGGCGGCCTGCACGGCATAGAGCGCTTCATCGACGACGCCGATGCCGAACTCCGCGCGAACCGGCTTTCCGCGTGCATCGAGCGCGCGCACGACGAATCGCGCTACGTCCCCCGGCGCGTAACGCTTTTGGCTCGCAGCGATCGATACGCGCAGCGTCTTGGGCGCGGGGTCGATAACGATCCGCTGATTGGCCGTCGAGACGCCGTTTTCGTTGGGCAGTTCGACGGTCACATTGAAGGCCGACGCATCGGCCGGTTCTTGCAGATCGACGGCCGTGGTTTGGCCGGTAACGTGCACGACGCGCGTCGAAATCAGGCGATCGGTCGTCACCAGCAGCAGCGCGTCGCGATTCGGCTTGGGCAACGTCAGCAGAATGCGCGGTCGTTCGCCAGCGCGATACGATTGCTTTTGCGCGACGATCATCGGCTGCTCGATCGGCGCGAAATACGACCGCTCGTCCGAACCGATCGCCCACAGATAAGTGGACCCTTGAACCGGATAGCCTCGTTCATCTTGACTTTTTGCAACGAACGTATAACTGCCCGCCGTTGTCGGCGTCCACGAAAGCGAAGCCTTGCCCGTACCATCGGTGGTGATCGATCGGGTCTCGCGCGAAAACTCGACGCTCTTGTTCTGACGTGAGTCCCAGCGCCAGCCGGTAATCGTCACGTTCAACGCGACGTTCGCTCGATGATGCTCGTCGTAACCCATCGTATCCACGGCAATGGTCGTGGGCGTGCCTTGCTGGGCGAACCAATCCGCCGGCGTCAGGCGGATGTAGAACGAGGCCGGGACGACCCGAACGCTCGCGCTGGTGGAGATCGTCCGACCGGATGCGTCGCGTCCGTCGACCGCTACGTTTATCGTTTGCTCGCTGTCGGTGCGATCGGTCCCGATCGCGACGGCGTTCGCACCGCTCGCATCGGTAACGAAGTTACCCTCGGCAACCTTTACATCAGGACGGTAGACGTACGGCCCGCCAATCCGGCCAAGGTCGCCGTACGGGCTAAAAAACGGGGCCCACGAAGCACTACGCATCGCGACGTAGTGCAAGTGAAACCCGGCCGCCGCTCGTCCGAAGAAATACTTCGCCGCCAGCGTAAACGATGCACGGTCGCCGCCGATGACGTATTTCTTGTCGGCCGCGAAGTTTATCGTATACTCCGGCTTCTTGTAGGCCGCGACGGTGATGCCTGCGTTGAGATCGCCGACTTGAATGCTGTAGTATCCCGTCGGCGCGTCCTGCGCCAGTTGGACCGAAGCGTGAACGGTTCCAAAGTTCGATAACGTGGCGTTGTGATTGAAAACGATGGTGCCGTCCGGCGCGGTTACCGAGATCCGTCGCGTACCCGAGGGCACCGCGTACGAGCCGATCGTGCCCGTGCGAATTATCGCCCTGACGAAGATGGTTCCCCCCCCC
>DATKGB010000011.1:0-3024 GCA_035544315.1 Verrucomicrobiia bacterium | reverse complement strand
CTTCGCCGCGCCTTCGACATGCAGATACTCCCCGAAACCCAACTGCGCGTCGCGGACCGGATGGAAACCCGAACGGTGGTGGCGGGTCGGCCCGAACTGGGCCAAGGCGGCCAAATGCTGGGGGGTGGCATAGCCCTTGTGGACGCCAAAGCCGTAGCGCGGATCCTCGCGATCCAGTTCGACCAAGAGCGCGTCGCGGTGGACCTTTGCCAGAATTGACGCGGCGGCGACCACGGCGCAACGCGCGTCGCCTTTGATTAGCGGCTCCTGGGGCGCGGCGAACGATCGAATACGGACGGCGTCGGTGATCAGGTAATCGGGTCGAGCAAGCAGGGCCTCTAATGCTCGCTCCATCGCCAGAATCGACGCCCAATAAATATTGATGCGGTCGATCTCGGCGACCGATGCTAGGCCGATCGCCCAGGCCACCGCACCCGCCCGAATTTCGACGGCGAGCTGGATGCGGCGTTCGGCGGAAACTTTCTTGGAATCGTTGAGACCGTCGAGCATCAGCGGCCGCGCCGCCACCACGCATGCGGCGACCACCGGTCCGGCCAGCGGTCCGCGCCCGACTTCGTCGACGCCGCCGATCAACTCGAAGCCGCGTTCGCGCGCGGCGTTTTCAAAATGATGCAGGCGGTGCAAGCGCCGGCGCTCGCGCTGATAGGCGTTGCGAGCGCGGCGTTGGCGCTCGTCGGCGTTCACGTCGGTTCCTCGAGCGTGATCCGCCCGAAGACACCGTCGTTGAACGCTGCAACGTACGATTGCGCGGCGTTGTGCAAATCCAATTCGCCGCCGCGTCGCGCGAAGCCGCGCGCGCTGGCAAAGGATTGCAGATCGGGAACGCGCGTGCGGCCGGCGCGATGGTCGATTAGCCAGCGGTGGAAGTGTCCGACGATCTCTTGCGGATCGTAGCGCTCGCGCGGAACCGCGCCGGCCATCGCAAGCTTCCATTGCGCGTCGGGCGTCGCGATCTTGGGCACCAAGATGCCGGGCGTATCCATCAGTTCGACGTTGCCCGCCATGCGAAACCATTGCAACTGGCGCGTGACACCGGCGCGATCTTCGGTGCGCGCGGCCGCCCGCCGCAACAGCCCGTTGATAATCGAGGACTTGCCGGAGTTGGGTAACCCGAGCACGATCGCGCGCGACATCGCGCGGCCCCCTTGCGCGAGTTTGGCGATCGTCATTCCAGCGCGTCGGACGCTGGGCTGCTCGCGGCCGTTGACGGCGATAGCTTGGAGGTCGTGGTCGGCATAATGTTGGATCCAAACCTTGGTCGCGGCCGCATCGGCGAGGTCCTCGCGGTTGAGCACGATCAAACGCTTGCGCGACCCGATCAACGTATCCAGGAGTGGATTGCGACCGCTAGCGGGCACGCGCGCGTCGACGACTTCGATCACGACGTCGATCATTTTGAGATATTCGCCGATGCGGCGCATGGCGCGAACCATGTGGCCCGGATACCATTGTACCGCGCGCTGCAGATCGGCGTTCATATGACCCCGAAGCGGTTGAGCGGCCATACGCCCGCTAACGCTTTGCCGAGAATCTGATCGTCGCGAACGAAACCCCAGAAGCGCGAATCGTCCGAGACGCCCCGATTGTCGCCCAGCACGTAGAGCGAGCCGGCCGGGACGGTGACCTGCGCGAACGAGCGGCCGTCGGGATAGTGGACGTAGGGCTCGTCGATCGGCTTGCCGTTGACCACAACCTCGCCGCGTTCGACCCGTACGCGATCGCCGGGTATGCCGACGATCCGCTTGATGTAGACCTCGGGCGTCATGCCGTCGTGGTGGAAGGCGATGATGTCGTTGCGCTGGGGAGGGTGCAAGCGGTACGCGCCGATATTGATCAGCACGTACTCGTCGGAGTCGATGTTGGGTTCCATCGACAAGCCCGACACCTGCGGCGCGCGAATCAGAAACGCCGCGACCAAGGCTACAAGGACGGCAACCTGCACCACCAAGCTTGCGATGGTCCGCAACGTTCGCACGAATCGAGTATTAGCCTAAAGGCGGTTGAAGTCCCCGACCCTTAGGTGCGGTGGAGAATTTTTATTCGATTGAACGGCCAGAAGACGACGAAGGCGCGCCCGGTAAAGCTGCCCTTGGTTCCGGCGCGCGGACCGGTGGCGAACGTTCCGGCGTCTTGCGCGAAACCCCAGATGTGAGAATCTTCGGAGTTGTTGCGGTTGTCGCCCATCATAAAGTAACAGTGCGGCGGGATTCGATCGGGCGCGGTCCACTGCGACTTGGGCGGAATGTTGGCTTGCGTCGGATCGATCCGTTGCCAGTCGGTTTCGCCCATGTCTTGTTCGTAAATGCCGTAATTCGCGATTTTGAGATTGTAGACGGGCGTGGCGTTGATGTAGGGTTCGACCAGCGCTACGCCGTTGCGGTAAACGACGCCCTGCTGGATGCGGAACGTGTCGCCGGGCTGACCCATCACCCGTTTGATGAAATCGTCATCGGTCGGAACCGGCGGCGGAAACACGGCGATATCGCCGTCGTGCGGCGCATGCAGGCGGTAGCTGATCTTATCGACCAGCAGGACGTCGTGGACGAGCAGCGTGGGCACCATCGATTCCGACGGAATATAGTACGTGCGCGCGACGAACGTAATCAGCACCCATGCGGCCAAGCCGGCCACGATGAACGGATCGAGATACTCTTTGGCGACGGTCATGCTGGCGCCGGTAGCGTTGGCGCGTTTGGATCGCACGGTCAACACGATGCGGATGACCAGAATCGCGGCCACTAAGAGTAAGAGGTACTCGGGTTTCATCGCTGCTATAGTCTCTTTCGTGAAATTAGCGGAGGATGCGCGTGCGGCTCAATGGCCAGAAGATCAGAAACGCTCGACCGGCAAATGCCGCCACGACGGGCTGGTGCGCCAGTGGCCCGGCAGTGAAACTGCCGCTTAACTGGGCGAACCCCCAGACGTGCGAGTCTTCGGAATTGTTTCGATTGTCACCCATCATGAAATAGAAACCGGCCGGTATGCGATTGGGCGCTTGCCACA
>DATKGB010000010.1:0-12049 GCA_035544315.1 Verrucomicrobiia bacterium | reverse complement strand
AGGGAAAGAGCCCGCGGATAGCAGTGGTCATCATCTGGATGATACCCTACGCGGCGAGGCTTAATGCAACCAGGGAGTCGGATCGATCGGTTTGCCCTTTTTACGAACCTCAAAATGCAGGTGAGGTCCGGTGGATGCGCCGGTGTTGCCCGAGGCAGCAATCGCTTGGCCGCGCTGGACGACTTGCCCGACGCTGACGAAGATCTTCGAGAGATGGCCGTATCCCGTGGAGATGCCGCCGCCATGATCGATCAAGACGTAGTTACCGTAGCCGCCGTACCACTGCGCCATGATGATGGTTCCCGAGGCGGCCGCGGCGACGGTCGTGCCGACATCGATGCCGATGTCGATGCCGGGGTGGAAGTCGGGCGCGCCGCCAAATGGGTTGTGGCGCCACCCAAACGGCGAGGTGATCGGACCCGAAAGGGGCCACGAGAGCGAGCCGGGGCCGCCGCTGTTGGTCGGCGCGATGACACCTGCGATCCCTGCGGCTCGGCGCTGCGAGGCTAGCGCTGCGGCCAGTTCGCGCTCGCGCTGGGCGATCAGCGCTTCGAGTTGAGCTTCTTGCGCCGCGGTCAGATCCTCGATCATCGACACTTGCACCGCGACGCCATGGCGCGCTTGGGCGGCGACGACAACGAGCTCGCGGCGCTCGCCCGACAGGGCGGAAAGTTGGGTTTGCGCTTGAGCCTGTTGCTGATGTTGCAGTTCGAGTGCTTGTTGGGTGGAGAGCAGGGCCATCTCGATTCCGGCGACGCGCCGGGCAGCGGACAGGCGCGCGTGTACGGTGCGCTGGTTGGAGGCGATCAGCAGGCGCAGGTCTTCCCAACGCTCGACGAACTCGCTGAACGAATGGGCCGACAGCAGCACGTTGAGATACTCGATGTTGCCGTTCTCGTAGATCGAGACCAGGCGTCGCTTGAGCAACGTGTCTTGAAGGGTCAACGAACGCTGCGCGGCGTGCAGTTGCGTCGTATTCCAGCTCAGGCGGGCTTGGGTCGTATGTTCGCCGACGTCGAGCTGACCGATGCGCGCGTCGACTTGGTCGATCGCGGCGTTGGTCTGGTCTAGCTGGCTTTGGAGATCGTTGACCTTGTTGGTCGCCGCGTTGAGTTCGAGGCGCTTTTGATGCAGCTTACGTTGTAGTTGCTCGGCCTTGGTTTGCGCGGCGCGGATTTTCTCAAGGGTCGTCGGACGGTGGGCGGGCGCGGCGGTGGGCAGCAGCGCGAATGCGAGCGCGAATGCGAGCGCGAATGCGAGAAGGCGCTTCATTTGCGTTTGTCCTTTACGAACAGCGAGCCGGGTTGAGACTTCGCATAACGCTTTAACTCCGCGGCGATCTCGCCGATCTCGGCATAGCGCGAGAACGCTCGTTGCTCGTTGGTCACGATCGCGATCGAAATCGACATGATCGGGAAGCGGTTGAGCGAGCCGCGCCGATCCCGGGTTTCGATATAGCCTTGATGCAAGTCCTGGGCGTTGTAGAGACACCTGATATCGCGGTCGAAGGTCTTGACGATCTCGTCGGCGATCTCTTCGGCACGTTCGCACGCCGTAGCGATGATGAAATCGTCACCGCCGATATGTCCGACGAAATCGTCGACCGCCCCGAAGCGGCGCACGGTGCCCGTCGCGATACCGGCCACGAGTTGGATCGCTTCATCGCCGTGCGCGAACCCGTAGATGTCGTTAAACGCCTTGAACGAGTCGAGATCGAGATAGAGTACGGCAAACGTTTGTTTTGAGGCGATGCGACCTTTTAAGTCTTGCTCGATGCTCAGATTGCCGGGTAAGCGGGTGAGCGGCGAAAGCGACGCATCTACCTCGATGCGTCGGATCTTCGCGCGCACGCGCGCCAGCAACTCTTGGGAACCGAACGGCTTGGTGATGTAATCGTCGACGCCGACATCGAAGCCGCGCAACTTATCTTCGGTCTCACCCTTAGCGGTAATCATCACGATCGGCAAGTGCGAGATCGACGGGTTGTGGTGAGCGCGTATGCGGCCGGCGACTTCGTAGCCGTCCATGTACGGCATCATCACGTCGAGCAGCACGAGATCGTACGACCCGGCTTCGAGCAGATCCAGCCCTTCTTGGCCGCTGGATGCCAGCACGACCTCGTATCCGGCTAACTCCAGATTGGTCGAGATGATCTTGCGCAGATTGCGATCGTCGTCGACGACCAAGATCCGATGGGGGGCGTCGTTGTGCCGCGTTCTCACGAGCGCACCGGAAACGAAAGACTGAACGTGCTTCCGCGACCGGGTTGACTGATCACCTCGATGCTCCCGCCGTGCGCGCGCACCAACGCGCGGGCGATGAACAGGCCCACGCCGCTTCCGCCAACGGGCGAATTCAAGCCTTGTTCGACGCGATAGAAGCGGTCGAAAATGTACGCCAAGTGCTCGGATGCGATGCCGATGCCGCGATCGCGCACCGAGATGACGCAGAAATCGCCTCGCCGCTCGGCAAAGACGGAGACGACGCTTGCCGGTGCGGCGAACTTCACGGCGTTGTCGATCACGTACGCGAGCGCTTGCGCGACCAAATCGGGATCGCCGGACACCGCCGCGCCGGCGACGTTGCGTTCGACTTCAGGCGTGGATCCGGACGTTGCGACGATCTCCAATGCGCGGTCGACGGCAGTGTCGACCGAGACGGTGACGCGGCGCGTGAGCAACTGGTCGGCATCGACGCGCGAGACCGAGAGCAGGTCGTCGATCGTCCGCGCCAAGCGGTCGGTTTGTTCGTCGATCGTTACCAGGTATTCCGCGGCACGCTCGCCCGAGAGGCCCCCGTTGCGCAAGGTTTCTGCGAATGCTTTGATCGTCGCCAGCGGCGTCTTGAGCTCGTGCGATATCGCCCCGACGAACTCGCTCTTGAGCTGTTCGATCTCGACGTGCTGTCGCTGTGGAGCGAACGACACGAGCCACCCGTCGATCCTGCCGACGTCTCCCAACGCCAGCACGGTTGCGCGCACGGTGCGACGCGTATGACCGGTGCCGATGGTCGCGTCGCGGCGATGCGGCTGGGCGTCGGCCGGGACGTTCAAAAGCGCATCGGCACTGTCGAACAGGTCGCGCGCGGGCTTTCCGACAGCGTCGGCGATGCCGATGCCGGTGAAATCGGCGGCTGGTTGGTTCCAGCGAGCGACCGTCCCATCGGACTCGAGCACGGCGACGCCGTCGCAGCACAGCAGCAGGAGCGCGTCGGAAAGCACTACGTCCGGAGGTAGCGCCCGACCGATATCCACGATGCCACGGTTCCTAGCGCGCTACCGACGAGGAGCAGTTCTAGCGCGAAGAGCGGAGCGTTGAGATGGGCGGTGTCCAGCGCAGCCCACGGCAACGCTTCGAGCAACCGGGGCCATATCGTCGCTTTGGCGATCGCGAGTACCACCACGGCGAGCGTCGCGCCCAAAATGCCGTCGAGGAGTCCCTCGCAAATGAACGGCAGCCGGATGTAGAGGTTGGTCGCACCGACCAACTGCATGATGGCGATTTCGCGTCGGCGAGCGAAGACCGTCAAGCGAATCGTATTTGAAATGATGATACCGGCGACCAGCACGAACGTCGCGATGACGGCGATCCCGATTCGCCGCAGCACGGTTCCAAGTTGAAGCAGGCGCTGGACGACCGGCGGGTTGTAGACGACGTTGTCGATACCGTCCATCTTTCGGATCGAGGCCGCGACCGCCGGAACGGTGTCGAGCGCTTTGGCGCGCACGCGCAACTTTGCGGGAAGAAAATTGGAGGTAAGGATCGACATATCGATGATGCCGCGCGTCTGCTCGCGCAGCTCCGCCAGCCCCGCACTCTTTGTAATGAATTGTACCGAGGCAACGCGCGGGTCGCGTGCCAACGCGTTCCGAACCGCGGCGACTTGCGCCGGTGTCGCGTCGGTCTTCATGTACGCCGAGATTTCGATTTGATCGAGAATCTGCGTTCCCAATCCCGCCAGCGTTACCCGGGCGAACAGGAACGCGCCGAGCAGCGCCACGGTGACCGCCACGGTTCCGATCGCGGTTGCTTGCATGCCGGCGTTCCGAGTGAAGTTGCGAGAAACCTCACCCAGAAAGAACTTGACTCTGCCCCAGTCCAAGGTAATAGTAGCCCCGTTCTTCATCGGTGACGACGCGTCCATCCTCCAAGCGAACGACGCGCCGGCGCATGCGATCGACAACCGCTTGATTGTGCGTCGCGACGACGATGGTCGTGCCTTTGAGATTGATGCGCTGCAGCAATTCCATGATTTCGGTGGTGTTGGCCGGATCGAGATTGCCGCTCGGCTCGTCGCACAACAGCAACTTCGGATTATTGACCAAGGCGCGCGCGATCGCGGTACGTTGTTGTTCGCCCCCGGAGAGTTCGCCCGGGTACATTCGACTCTTGTGCGCCAACCCCACGAGGTCGAGCGTCCGCGGCACCTGTCGCATGATGTCCCGCGTGTGCGCGCCGGTCACTTGCATCGCAAACGCGATATTCTCCCAGACGGTCTTGTCGCTTAATAGTTTGAAGTCTTGAAAGACGACGCCGAGATGACGCCGCAAAGCCGGGACGCGCGAATGCTTTAAGCGATCGACGCGAATGCCGTCGACGACGATCTCGCCGTGGGTGGGAAACATCTCCCGATAAAGCAAGCGTAGGAGGCTCGTCTTACCCGTCCCGGAGTGGCCGACCAAGAAGACGAATTCGCCCTTGCCGATCTCAAGGCTGACGCTCTCGAGCGCGCGGACACCGTTGGGGTACGCCAGCGTGACGTTACGCAAGGAAATCATGGATGTTGTCAGAGGGGTTTTCCGACCACGGCGACCTATACCTTCGGGCTATGAATTTCGACTTGACCGACGAGCAGAAGGCCATCCAGTCGCTTGCGCGCGATTTCGCGCAGGGTGAGGTCCGTCCCCGCGCCGAGGAGATGGATCGCGAGGCGGCGTTCCCCTATGACTTGGTCGAGAAGATGGCGCGGTTGGGATTCATGGGTCTTCCCTTCCCCGAAAAATACGGCGGTGCCGGCGCCGACACGGTGTCCTACGCGCTGGCGGTGATGGAACTCGCTCGCGTCGATGCGTCGACTGCCATTACGATGGCCGCGCACGTCTCGCTGGGAGCGACGCCGTTCTCCCTCTTCGGTACGGAAGCGCAAAAGCAAAAATATTTGGTTCCGCTGGCACAAGGCAAACAGCTGTGGGGATTCGGACTGACCGAGCCCAACGCGGGCAGCGACGCGGGCAACTGTCAAACCAAGGCCGACTTGCGCGACGGAAAATGGATCGTCAACGGAACCAAAGCCTTCATCACGAATTCCGGTACGACGATCAGCGGTGGAACCACGATCACCGCCGTCACCGGAAAGCGCGCCGACGGGAAGGTGGAAATCAGCAACCTGATCGTTCCGCAAGATACGCCGGGCTTCACGCGCAGCAAAAAGTACAACAAGATGGGCTGGCGCGCGTCGGATACGCGCGAACTGGCCTTCGTCGACGCGGTCCTGCCGCAAGAAAACGTCCTCGGCAAACGCGGCGACGGGCTCAAACAATTCTTAACGACGCTCGAAGGCGGACGCATTTCGGTAGCCGCGCTCTCGGTCGGCCTCTCGATGGGCGCCTACGACGAAGCGATCTCATACGCCAAGGAACGCAAAGCCTTTGGCAAACCGATCGGATCGTTTCAGGCGATTTCGTTTAAACTCGTCGATATGCTGACCGAGATCGAGCACGCGAAATTGATGGTCCTCAAAGCGGCCTGGGAAAAGGACGAAGGGCGCGACTTCAACAAATCGGCGAGCTTCGCCAAACTCTACGCGGCCGAACTCTCCCACCGCGCCGTCAACGCGGCCGTGCAGATCCACGGCGGTTACGGTTTCATGGACGAGTATCCAGTCTCTCGCATGTACCGCGATCAGAAGATCAACGAAATCGGTGAAGGCACCAACGAAATTCAGCGCGTCGTCTTAAGCAAGATGATGGGGCTCTGACCCACAACCCTCGTTACCTTCAAAAGGAGATTAAGCAGATGATTCGTCGTTTTGCGATCGCGATAGCGGTCGGCGCATGGTTACTCGCGGCACCGGCCCTGGCCGCTTTGGACTTTGGGTCCAAGGCGCCGGATTTCAAATTGCAAGCCTCGCTGGGCGGCAACGTGTTCACCTTCAGCCTGGCCGACGCACTCAAGAAAGGGCCGGTCGTTCTGTACTTCTATCCGGCAGCGTTCACGAAAGGCTGCACGATCGAAGCGCACGACTT
This sequence comes from Verrucomicrobiia bacterium, assembly GCA_035544315.1. GTDB lineage: Bacteria > Vulcanimicrobiota > Vulcanimicrobiia > Vulcanimicrobiales > Vulcanimicrobiaceae > JALYSX01. Next base: position 5,805 of record DATKGB010000010.1, on the reverse strand, counting down.
TGCCGACGCGATCGATAAATACGCAGCCCTGGGCGCCACGGTGATCGGCGTTTCGCACGACCCGATCGATACGCTCCAGCGGTTTTCGACCTCGGATTGCCGCAGTAAGTTTGCGGTCGCGGCCGACACCGATCAAGCGGTGATGAAATCCTACGATTCGATCCTTGCTCAAGCGCCGCAATACGCCAATCGCACATCGTACGTGATCGCGCCCGATGGCACCATCCTCTACACGTACACCAGCCTTAATCCCGACAAACACGTCGAGAATACGCTGGCCGCCCTGCAAACTTGGAAAGCCAACCAGAAACCATAACAGAGGGATGTCGAAGCATCTAGCGGTTGGCGTTGATGGAGCGTTCGCGATCGATCAGGGAGCGTTTGCGTTCTAGGCCCCAGCGATAGCCGGCAAGTTCTCCGGTGCCGCGAATGACCCGGTGACACGGGATCACGATCGCTACCGTGTTTTGCGCGCATGCGCGGGCGACCGCGCGCGCCGCAGACGGCTGCCCAATGCCTGAAGCGACCTCGGCATACGACTGCACCTTCCCGAACGGAATCGTCTGCAGATAGTTCCAAACCTTCATCTGGAAAGCGGTCGCGCGGATGTCCAGGGGCAGATCGAGATGCGGATTGCCGCCATCGAGGTGCGTCTTCAATGCGTCGATCCAGAGGTCGAACTGTTCGGAATGTGGCGTTGCCATCGGAACGATCTCGGCGGCCGGATATTCGCGTGCCAGCGCTTCGCGCAACCCTTCGTCGCCGTCCCCGAACTGCACGAAGCATAGGCCGCGGTCGGTCGCGCCGATCATCATCCGTCCGACCGCAGAATCGACGCCGACATAGGTGATGACGATGCCCTCACCGCCGGCGCGATATTGCGTGGGCGTCATACCCAGGCGCGTGTCCGCACGTTGGTAGACATCGCTCAAGGAGCTAAACCCGGCGTCGAACCCGGCGTTCGTTATCGGCGCTGGCGACTTGAGCGCGTGCTTGAGATGCTTCACGCGTTGGGCGTCCACGTACTGTCGCGGCGTCAAACCGACGATCGCCTTGAAGACGCGCTGAAAATGGAACCGGCTTAAGCCGGCGCGTGCGGCCAGGTCCTTCAGGCGCAGCGATTCGTCGCTGTGCCTCTCGATATAGCGGCACAATTCACGGATGCGTGTGGAATGATCGTTCATATGGAAAACACTAAGCTCTACGACCGCGTCGCGCTATCGAAAAGTTGCTACGTCTTCGTCTGATGCTGCGGGCTTTAGGCCGTTTGGTCGGAGCTTGGATTTGCCTCTGGCGAAAACAACGATTGCGTGCGAGGCGTGCGCGAGGGTTTGGTCGCGGCGTCCAATGCGGTGATCGCGCGCGGGACCGTGTCGATCACGCCGATTTCCGGCAGGCCCTCCCCGGGTAACGCGGCTTCGTCTTTTAGCTTACGGCCTTGCGGAAGCAAGCGCGTCTCGTACGACCCGACCGCGCCGTTGAAGGCTTCGACCGACTTTTCCAAGCCGCGGCGAATGCCGATCAGGTGCTCGGCGAAGCGTTGCGCGCGTTCGTAAAGCTCGCGCCCGATCTCGGCGATCCGTTTGGCATTCTCTTCTTGCCGGACGGCCTGCCAGCCCATCGCAAACGATCGTAGCAAACTGATGAGCGAGAGCGGCCCCGCGATCAATACGTGCTTGTCGAGTGCGTATTCGATCAGCATCGGGTTCTCAGTGCAGGCGGCGCCCAAGAACGATTCGCCGGGCACGAACATGATGACGAAGTCGGCCGAGCCTTCGGCGGTTTGGTAATCGCGACGTGCGAGCGCATCGACGTGTTCCTGGAGCGTTTTGGCGTGCTGTTTGACCAAAGCGCGCCGAGTGTCGTCGTCGGCGGCGTCGAGCGCGGCTTGCATCGAATCGGTGGGCGCTTTGGCGTCGACGAAGACGCGCCGGTTATCGGGCAGGTTGATCGTCATATCCGGACGCGCGCGGCCGGTGTCGGTGGCGATCGTTTGCTGTTCGGTGAAGTCGCAGTACGGCAACATCCCGGCCTTCTCGACCACGTTGCGCAACTGCATCTCGCCCCATTTGCCGCGGCTGGCGGGATTTCGCAACGCCGTGACCAGCGTCGAGGTTTGCGTTGAAAGAACCGAAGTAGCCGATTCGAGTTTCTCGGTTCGGGTCAGTAGGCTAGTGATTTGCTCCCGCAGGCGCCCTGCGTCGAGTTGGCGGCCGGCTTCGAGTTCGTTGATGAGCTTGTTAAACTGCGTGAGCTGCGCGCTCATCGGCGCCACCAAGTCTCCGACCTTTTCGCCGGCTCGGGCGGCGGTCGCATCGCCCAGTTCGTTCTTCGCGCGTTCGAGCAGCGCTTCGATCACGTGACCTTGGGTTTGCGAAGCCGTTTCGACGCGCGTGAGTGCGACGGCGAGTTCCCGTTCGGCACGTTCCGCGCGCGAGCGACCGCGCGCATCGGCGACCAGCCACGCGATCGCGCCGCCCACGACCAGGCCGACAAAGAGTGCGAGCGCCGCGATCACGACGCACGCCCTAAATATTTGTCAAAGAAGGCGAGTGTGCGATGCCACGCATCGGCGGCCGCACCTGGAACGTAGGCGCCGCGTTGATCGTCAAAAAATGCATGGCCGGCTTCGGGATACTCGTGCACGTCGTTGGGAACATGCAACGCCTTTGCCCAAGCGGTCACTTCGTCGGCTGGGATCGAGGTGTCGCGTTGGCCGTAGTTGCCGCAGATCGGCATCATGACCTTCGATGGATCGATGCCCTTGACCGCGCCGTAAAACGGCGCCGCCGCAGAAAAGAGGTCGCCGTTATCGATCGCTTGTTCCAGGACGATCGTTCCGCCCATGCAAAAGCCAGTAATGCCGACTTTCCCTTGCGGAAACTTCGCGGTGAGCCACAACGCCGCCGCGCGAATGTCCCCGTCGTACTGCGTGCGGTCCAGCCGCTTGGCAAACGGTCGGAAGACGTCGATGTCGCTGACGCCGTCGCCGCTGGGCGCACCAAACCGCGAATACAGATCCGGAGCGATTGCAGCGTAACCCGCCTTGGCATAACGGCGAACGACATCGCGAATCGACGTATCGACGCCCCAAATGTGCATGATCACGACCAGCGCGGGCGTATTGGGCAGCGCTCGCCGCGGCCAGCCTGCATAGCCGGCAACCGAAGCATCCGGGCGGCGAAGCGTCACGTCCTCGGTGACGATCGCGGGATCGTCGGCGGCAACCAGTGGCGGGTGAGTTTTGCCGAGGGTATCTTGCGCGAACGTCGTCGCCGTGGCGGCAGCCGCGATCGCCGCTCCGGCCGAAAATCCGACGAATGTCCGACGATCGACCGCTGGGGCCGTCGCCTTGGTGGGATCGAGCGGTTCGAGCATCCCGTACCCTTCGACATCGACCCCGGAATATACCATCTTTGCCTGCGGACGTAGGGAGCGTCGCATGGTGTGATACGCAAATTGACGAGGCCCCGCAGTCGCGGCCGCCAAAACGTGGCGGCGGTTTGGCTCGGACGGGGCCGAGCCTTTCGAATTACTCAAACGTGTGCTAGCCTGCAGCTATGGGTCGACATTTTGACGCATCTGAACCCCGGCGCAACGGTCGTACCGGCGATGATCGCGGCGCTGCAAGCGCGACACTCTATACCTACACCACGTTGACGTTCTGACCGTGCCGACGATGCTGTTGGCCGGATTGCTCTCGCTCACTGCGATAGCGAGCGGGTGCTCGAGCGGCTTTACGCGCACGACCGCGCCGGCCTCGGCCTGGAATCCCAAAGCGCTTCCCTCCGGCCAGGTCGGCGTGCAAATCGCGTACGGGCGCGAGATCATTCTGGATACGCAAAAGGCCATGCCAGCAAACGTAAATGCTGGGATGTCGTGCGCGGCGTGCCATCTCAACGCCGGTACGCAAGCGCGCGGCGGTTCGTTGATCGGCACCTACGCGAGTTTTCCGCAATGGAACAAGCGTGCCAAGCGCGCCATCGCGCTGCAAGATCGCATCGCCGAATGTTTTCTCTACAGCATGAACGGCACGCCGCCGGCCTACAATAGCAAGCAGATGATCGCGGTCGTCGCTTATATTGCCTGGCTATCGCGCGGAACGCCGACGTTTTCGAAGCCGGACTCGAGTCTCAGTTTCGTCGTGACGTTGCCGACGGCCGCACCGAGTATCTCGCACGGGGCGGTCCTTTATGCAACGAAGTGCTCGGCCTGCCATCAAGCTGGGGGCGGCGGCATCTCGGGCACGTTTCCGCCGCTGTGGGGAACGTCATCGTTTAACAATGGTGCGGGCATGGCGCATCTGGATCGCATGACCGGATTCGTTATGTATAACATGCCAAAAAATGCACCGGGGTCGCTATCGCTGGCCGATGCCTACGACATCGCGGGCTTCGTGCTGTCGCATCCGCGACCGCGTTTTGCGGGCAAACGCGGGATCGCATTCCCAGCCCAACCCGCCTCAACGTTCTGAAGATGACCAACCTGCCCGGGTTGATCGCATGCGTCGCGATCGCGCTGATCGCTATCGCGCTCGGGTTGTTCGTTCCGATCGTCGGCGGCCCGGTCTTCGGCATCGCGATCGGCGCGATCGTAGCGGCCGCCATGACGATTCCGCAGAGCTGGAAGCCGGGGATCGCGTTGGCGAGCAAGTTGCTGCTGCAGGTGTCGATCGTGTTGCTCGGAGCCAATTTGTCGATCCGCGAAGTTGCAAGCAACGGTGCGCGCTCGCTGCCGGTAATGCTGGGCACGCTGGTGTTGGTCTTAGCCGCGTCCTATGTCTTGGGCAAAGCGTTGGGCATCGAGCGCGATTTGCGCCGGCTGCTCGGCGTCGGTACGGCGATCTGCGGCGGTTCGGCGATTGCGGCCGTGGCGACGGCGATCGACGCCGAGCGGGCCGATATCGCTTACGCGCTGTCGACGGTCTTTCTGTTCAACATCGTTGCGGTGCTAACGTTTCCGGCGATCGGTCACGCGATGCATCTGACCGACCACGCGTTCGGATTGTGGGCCGGTACCGCGATCAACGACACGTCGTCGGTGGTCGCCGCGGCGTTTTCGTATTCACACGCTGCCGGCAGCGAAGCGGTGATCGTCAAGCTAACGCGGACGCTGTTGATCGTTCCGATCGTGCTGTTCTATGCGGGCAAACGGATCTTTGCCGCGCGCGGTACCGGTGCGTTGCCGTGGCGCGAAATCATTCCGTGGTTCGCTTTGTGGTTCGTCCTGGCCACCGCACTCAACGCCGTGGGGGCGATCCCGGCTGCGGCTCACGCGTACGTTCAGCAAGCCGCGCTGTTCGCGATCGTCGTGGCACTTGCGGGCGTCGGTCTTTCCGCCGACTACGCGCGCATCAAAGCGGCGGGCGTGCGACCGTTGGTGCTGGGATTGCTGTTGTGGGTGCTGATCGCGGTCAGCAGTTTAGGAATCGCCCGCTTCGCAGGGGTCGCCTGAGGTCTTAGGCGATGGCGCCGACGTGCTGCCCGAGTCCGAGTCCAGCCATTAGGTAACCTCGGCCCGTTTAGGTCGTAGGCTCCGCCGAGTGCCGGGGGTAAAATGGTGTGTCATCAGAACAATCCGGCGAATGTTTCCTGGTAGGACGGAGTAGGGCGAGAGTGGCGGACGCGATGGTCACAGTGACCTTGCCCGAGATGGGCGAGTCGGTCACGCAAGGCTCCATCGTCGAATGGCGCAAGAAGGTCGGCGATTTTGTCGCCGAGGGCGACCCGCTGGTCGACGTGACCACCGATAAGGTGGACGTCGAAGTGCCGGCCACCGCTTCAGGCGTTCTGACCCACCCCCCTC
>DATKGB010000009.1:0-9800 GCA_035544315.1 Verrucomicrobiia bacterium | reverse complement strand
GGTGGCCGAGGGGTTGCGGGCTCGCGGGCACGAGGTCTATTGCTTCACACCCAAGGTTCCCGGCTATGAAGGAGACGGCGCGCTGGTCTTTCGGATGCCCTCGCTTCCGCTGCCCTCGCGCTCGTCGTACCGCTTGACGCTGCCATTGGTAAGCCGTCGAAATCTCAACGGCGTCATCAAACGGCTCTCGGTCGTCCACGTGCATTCGCCGTTCGTCACCGGCTGGATGGGCATGCGTTACGCGCGCCGGTTCGGGATGCCGCTGGTCTTCACGTACCACACCAAGCTTGAGGAGTACGCCCACTACATTCCGTTCGAGACCCGGACGACGCGCTACGCCGCCGAGGCGCTGACGCGCGGTTTTGCCGACTTGACCGATGCGGTCGTGGTGCCCAATGCGGCCATGGCGGCGCGGCTGCGCGAGCTCGGTGTCGTGACGCGCGTCGAGATCGTCCCAAGCGGAATCGCGCTGGCGCATTTTGGGTCGGGTCGCCGCGACGAGCGCCTGCGCGAGCGCGCGGGCGCCGACGAGAAGACGCGCTTACTTTTATTCGTGTCGCGACTGGCGCGCGAAAAGAACGTCGATTTGCTGTTGCACGCGCTGGCCCTGGCTCCGCGCGACGTACGCTTGGCGATCGTCGGCGACGGCCCCGAGCGCGCGGCGCTCGAGCGCCTGGCCGAAGACTGCGGCGTGGCGGATCGAACGAGATTCCTGGGAACCATCGACCGCGAAGCGCTGCCGCATCTGTATGCATCGGCCGATGCGTTCGTCTTTCCGTCGACGACGGAAACCCAGGGCCTGGTTCAAGCCGAGGCGCTGGCCGCCGGAGCGCTGGTGATCGCCGCGGATGCGCCCTCCAACCGCGACGTCCTGGGCGGCGCCGGGCGCGTCGTGGCGGCCACTCCCCAAGCGTTCGCCGCGGCCTTTGCGGCCGTGCCGGCCAGCCTCGACGTCGCCGAAACCGAGCGCGCTCGACGCAGCGCCGAGCGGTTCTCGCTCGACGTTGCTTCCGAACGAATCATCGATCTCTACCGGAGCCTCTTGCCGACGCTGGTGGCTTGACTCGAACATACGTTCGATGTAAAATGGGAATAAGAAACCCATGAGTACGCACAAACAGGCACCAATGATCGAGGCAACGATCGGCTTCGCGGCCGACGCGCAGGGCCTGGGCGTGGCCTATGTGGCAACGCGCCGAGCCAAGGGTTCGCTCCTGTTGCGGTTACCATTTAAGGTTAAACGCTATCCGGCGTTGCTCGATCGCGAGGTCGCGTACGCGGCATTGACCGTCGCGGCGCGCGCCTTACGCGAACGTGGCGTCCATCGCGTTGCCTTTGGCGTCAGCGATCCCGACCTCGTCGCCGACGTCACGCAGCGCCGCCCGGTTCCTCCGTCGATTACCTTGCCGTACGTCCGATTGGGTTGCGCGCTTAACCAGTTCACCGAGTACCACCTGACGGTCGAGCCCAACGACGACCTCTCGGCGCGCGCTCGCGCCGAAGTAGCGCTCAGCGTAGCGGCATAAGCCCCTGGCGCACTTTTCCCGGCTTGCCTCCGAGGCGTTGCCCGTGCAAACCGTCGCGCTGGCAAAAGCGCTGATTGGCCTTTGCCTGGTGCGCCGCTCTCCCGACGGCATAACGGCCGGACGCATCGTCGAAGTCGAAGCCTATCTTCAAAACGATCGCGCTTCACACGCCTACGGCGGACGCACCGCGCGCAATGCGGCGATGTTTGCGCCGCCGCATCGCGCGTACGTCTATTTCATCTATGGAAATCATTGGTGTTTCAACGTGACTGCCGAACGCGACGCAATCCCCGGCGCAGTCCTAATTCGCGCGCTCGAACCACTCGATGGTCTCCCGCTCATGCGCGCGCGCCGTGCCAGCGAGAACGACCGCGATCTCTGTCGCGGTCCGGGGCGGCTTTGCGCGGCCCTGGCCATCGACGGGTCGTTCGATGGGTGCGATTTGGGCGCGGGCCGGAGGTTGTATTTGGCGCCACCGGTGCGCCCGGCGGATCGCGTTCGCGCGAGCGCGCGCATCGGCATCACCCGTGCGACGAGCAAGCGTCTGCGTTTCTACGAAGCCGGCAACCCCTTCGTAAGCGGCCCTCGCTCGCTCTCTCCAGCCTAGCCAAGCGAAGGGCTGTCGAAGGGCGCTTGATTGGGGGTGGGGGCTATGCTATAGTGCCTAGTGACAATCCCCTCGTACACGTCGCGATCGTGAAGGACGGCAGCCTCGCCGCTTCGCATCGTTTCTCTGACGTGCGCGACTCCATGAGAGAGCAAGTCCGCTGCAAGTCGATAATCGCCCTAATAACAATGGGCAACAAGGTGCAGGGCGTCGCAGACGCTCGCGTCGCCGCCACACCTTTAACGATCAACGTCCCCGCCAAGATCAGTTTCCCCAAGTCGAGCAGTCTGCGCCCGCGCTGCTAACCGCGGCCGATCTGGACGCTAAGACGAAGGTGGAGTTGGTCGACATCGCTGCCGATTTCGAGATCGAGATCGCGACGCCGGCCAAGGTGAAAAAGGACGAAATCGTCGCGCAAATCCTGGCCGTGCAACAGGCCCGTTCCGGCATGGAGATGGCCAGCGGCGTCCTCGACATGCTGCCCGAGGGCTACGGTTTCTTGCGTCGCGCCGGGTACGTGATCGGCCCCGATGATATCTACGTCAGTCAAACGCAAGTGCGCCGTTTCGAACTGCGCCGCGGCGATATGATCGAAGGTCAAGTTCGTCGCCCCAAAGAGGGCGAGAAATACTACGGCCTGATCCGCGTCGATAAAATCAACGATCTGAATCCCGAAGCGATCAAGGGTCGGGGAGCGTTTGAAAAGGGCACGCCGATCTACCCCAACGAGCGCTATCGTCTCGAAGTGCGTTCGACGCAACTTTCGACGCGCGTCATCGATCTGTTCTGCCCGATCGGCAAGGGTCAGCGCGCGCTGATCGTCTCGCCGCCCAAGGCCGGTAAGACGACGCTGCTCAAGAACATCGCGAATTCGATTTCGATCAACCATCCCGAAGCGCACATCATCGCGCTGCTCGTCGACGAGCGCCCCGAAGAAGTCACGGACATGCAGCGCACGATCGACGGCGAAGTGGTTGCCTCGACGTTCGACGAGCATCCCGAGAATCACACGGCGGTTTCCGAACTTGCGATGGAACGCGCCAAGCGTTTGGTCGAACTCGGTAAAGACGTCGTGATTCTGCTCGACTCGATCACGCGTCTCGCGCGTGCCTACAACCAAGTGATTCCCAACTCCGGCCGCACCCTTTCGGGCGGTCTCGACACCGCCTCGCTGCACAAACCCAAGCGCTTCTTCGGCGCCGCGCGCAAAATCGAAGAAGGCGGTTCGCTGACGATTATCGCGACCGCGCTGATCGAAACCGGTTCCAAGATGGACGACATCATCTTTGAAGAGTTCAAAGGTACAGGCAACATGGAACTCAACCTCACGCGCAAACTCGCAGAATCGCGCGTCTTCCCGGCCGTCGATATCAAGCGCTCGGGAACGCGTCACGAAGAGCTGCTGCTCTCGCCCGACGAGATGCGCAAGATCTGGATGCTGCGCCGCGTCAGTTCGGCCCTCAACACCGGCGACATCACCGAGATGATCTTAGGCAAGATGGCTCAAACGCGCACCAACGAAGAGTTCTTGCAATCGGTCACCAAAGAAGCGCTCTCGATGTCGCGCAACTACGAGGACAACGGCCGCGGCTAATCGCCCGGCCGACACCTACTGCCGACGGGCATGAGACTCAATAAATATCTCGCGCATGCCGGCGTGGCTTCGCGGCGTGCCGCCGAAGAGCTGATCGTTGCCGGCAAAGTTCGTATCGACGGGACGATGGTGCGCGAACTCGGCACGACCGTTGCCGACGACAGCGTGGTCGAAGTCGACGGTAAGCGAGTGCAGCCGGCGCGCGAATTCACCTACGTCATGCTGAATAAACCGCTGGCCGTGATGACGACCATGCGCGATCCCGAGGGTCGCCGTACGATCGCCGACCTGCTTCCCAAGACGATGCCGCGCGTGGTTCCGGTCGGTCGGCTGGACTACGACACGTCGGGATTATTATTGCTGACCGACGACGGCGATCTCGCGCATCGCTTGACGCATCCGCGTTTCGGCGTCGAGAAAACGTACCGCGCGACGGTTCGCGGGAAGCTGGCGCCCGATGACGTCAAGGCCTTGCTGGCGGGCGTCCGGACGGACGAGTTTCGCGCGGCCGGCGCGCAATTGCGCATCGTCGCAACGCGGCGCGAAGGTACGATCGTCGACCTGACCATTCACGAAGGCCGCAACCGGCAAGTTCGCGTGATGTTCGAATCGTTGGGTCATCCGGTCGTCACCCTCTCGCGAACGCATTTCGGCCCGCTGAGCCTGAGCGATCTGCCGCCCGGCGGCCTTCGCCCGTTGACGCAGCGGGAAGTGCAGGCCCTGCGGGCGCCGGTTCGGGAATAGTTCGCGCCGTGGATCGACTCGACGACCTCGCCCGCGACTACAAACTTGTGGGTCGCCAAGCCCAAGGCGAGCGCACCGTGGTCGAGTTGTCCAACGGCGTCACATTCGGGGGCGAGCGTCTGGCGATCTGCGCGGGCCCCTGCGCGGTGGAATCGGCCGAGCAGATCGATGCCACGGCGGCGGCCGTCGCCGCTGCCGGCGCCAACGTCCTGCGCGGCGGCGCCTTCAAGCCGCGAACGTCGCCATACGCTTTCCAAGGCCTGGGTCTGGCCGGCCTCGAGCTGCTGCGTGCCGCGGCCGATCGCCACGGCCTGGCGGTCGTGACCGAAGTGCTCGACCCGCGCGACGTCCCGATGGTGTGCGAGTACGCCGACATGCTGCAGATCGGCGCGCGGAATATGCAGAATTTTTCGCTCTTGCGCGCGGTCGGACAGTCTGGCAGGCCGACGCTGCTCAAGCGCGGTTTGGCGGCTACCGTGCAAGAGTGGCTGATGGCCGCCGAATACCTGGCCCTAGCCGGCAACCCCAAGATCGTCTTATGTGAGCGGGGCGTACGCTCGTTCGATCCGTCGACTCGCAACGTGCTGGATCTGGCCGTCGTACCGCTGCTCGCCGAGCTGACGCACCTCCCGATGCTCGTCGATCCGTCACACGGCACCGGGGTGGCGCGCTTGGTCGAACCGATGGCGTTAGCGGCGGTCGCGGCCGGCGCCGACGGTTTGCTGATAGAAGTTCACCCCGATCCCGCCCACGCCGTTTCCGACGGCCCGCAATCGCTGGACTTCAAGGGGTTCGCTGGCTTGATGGCGCAGTTGGCGGGCGTCGTCCGAGCGGTCGGTCGCTCACTACCTGAAGTGGGCGCGCCGTTTGGGGTTTAGCCGACGTTCTTCGACGGAATGAATAGTTTTTCACGAGGTAACAAATGAATCGTCGTTCTCGGATCACCATTGCGCTGGCGACGCTTACGTTTGCGCTCGCGCCGCTGGGCACGTACGCCGCGCCAACTACTTTGGTAGCTCCTACGCTGAAGATCAAGGGCACGGCGAGCGCGCCGATCGCCGGCAAAGGCCGCGTCGTCGTTCAGGTGCTCGTCAATCCTGACGGTTCGCATCGAGCCACGCACGTGATCCGTTCGACCAATCCCGGCGACAATCAAGCGGCGATGCAGATCGCGCAGTCGTCGACCTATCGTCCGGCGATGCGTAACGGCAGGCCGACGATTTGGTTCTACGACTATACGCTGATCTTCACGGCTTCGTCGGTATCGGTCGCCGATATGGGCTCGACGAGTAACTCGCCGACGGCGCAAATCCAGCGCTTGGTTCGTGTCGGCGACTATGCCGGCGCCAAAACCTTGGCAAGCAAATACCTGTTGTCCAATCCGGGCGATTCGAAGGTGCGCTCGCTGTTGGGCGTTGCCGATTTCTACGCTAATGATTATACTGGTTCGGCTGCTGCATTTTCGCGCGCCGGTACCGTCGACGCGAAGTACAAAGCGGTGGCAGCGCACGCGTTTTCGTCCGCGGCGGTAGGCCTTGCGCCCACCGATCCGGCGACGGCGGTCGGATACGGTCAGAAGGCGCTGGAGCTGGACGGTGGAGCCAATTCGCTGTATGCACTGGGCGTCGCGCAACTGGCTGCTAAAGATTCGGCGTCGGCGGTCACCAACCTCAAGAAGGCACGCGAGCTTGCTTTTGCCGACAAGGGTACCAACGTCAAGTCGAAGGTCAATCTCGACACGGTGCTGCTGCAAGCTTACGCGGCGCAGGGCGACACCGGCGGCGAACAAACCATCGGTGCGGAGATCAAACAGCTCGATCCGACCTCGACGCTGCCCCAGCGCGTCATTGGCGACCAGTACCTCAATGCGGCGTTCGCGGACCTGACGGCCAAGAACAACGACGACGCTATCAAGAACTTCGATCTAGCCGCCCAAAACGGAGATTCGCAAGTTCAAGTCACGGCATACGCGCAAGCTTCGTTAGCCTTAGCGAATGAGCAGAAGCCCGACTACGACAAGGTCAAGGCATATGCGGACAAGGCGCTTGCCGTCAAGCCCGACGATGCGTTGGCGAACTTCGCCGAGGGCGTCGCGCTCACGGGCCAGTGGGCGACCAATCACAAGGACGATGTTAAGAAGCAGGCAATCGCCGCCTGTACCAAGGCCGAACAATCCGCCACAGCCGAGGGCAACAGCGCGTTGCTTTTCAAGATCGAATCGTTTGTCAAAACCAATCTGAGCTAGTACGCGGGGGACGGGGTCCACAGCGTACCAGGATTTTCCACGAAGGGGGCCAATGGTCGGCCTTCACGGCGGGGGGTCGCCCCGGTCTACCTGGTCTAGCGCACTTTACGTTCCCGTAATGGGAGGGGTCGAGAAGAGAGTGTTTGGTAGTTTTCTCGCATTCATGCACAAGACGGGTCCCGACATGTGGATCCTGCTCCTTCTTTCAGTCACCGTGATCGCCATCGTGATCGAGCGGCTGGTGTTCTTTTCGCAGCAAAGCGGCGACACCAAGGATCTGCTCCGGCAGATCGGCCAAAAGATCTCTGCCGACGATTTGCCCGGCGCCATTAAGGTTTGCCAGGCCAATAAGGGCATGCTGCCGCGCATCCTGGAGTTCGGGCTTCAGCGCGGGGAGAAGAATCGTGCCGATATCACCGACGCCCTCTCGATCGCGTTGATGGAACACCTTAACGCTCTGGAGCGCAACCTCGGCATCATCGGTACGATCGCGGTTATCGCTCCGTTCGTCGGATTAGCCGGTACCGTGCTCGGCATCATTCACGCGTTCGAACAGATCGCGCTTAAGGGCAACGCCTCGCCGGCGGTCGTCTCGCAGGGCGTCTCCGAAGCGCTATGGACGACGCTTGGCGGTCTGGTCGTTGCTATCGTCGCCGTTATTTTCTTCAACTTCTTCAAGACGCGCATCAAGGGTAAGAACCAAGAGATGATCGTCGCGGCCAACCAACTCGCGGAGATGTTGCACTTCCACAATACCGGATCGCCGATCCCGACCGAACTGTACAAGCCCACCGGCACCGCCAAGTAACCCGACAAGAGGTTCGCAGTGGCCCTGCTATCGGCAAAACAAGACGAAGAAGTGATGGCCGAGATCAACATCACGCCGTTCACCGACGTGCTGCTGGTCCTGCTGATCATCTTCATGATTCTGGCGGCGATCGTTACGCCTCCGGGCTTCGAAAAAGAACTTTCGAAAACCAATCCGTCGCCGGTCAATCCGATCCATCCACCGGTCGAAATCGACGTCATGGTCAACAACCGCGGACGGATAACCGTCGACGGCGCGCTCGCCACCGAAACGACGATCTATTACGTGATGTATCAGGCGTCCAAGAAGAAACCGGGCAAACACGTCGCCATCACCGCGGATGCAAAAGCGCCCTACGGCATCATCATTCGCATTCTCGACGCCGCTAAAGAAGCCGGACTCGAAGACGTCGGCTTCGTCACCTCATAGTTGGAGGGTTGGAGTAATCCGTGGCTGTTTCAGTAGGACAAGACGACGATGTGATGTCGACCATCAACATCACACCCTTCACGGACGTGCTGCTGGTGTTGTTGATCATCTTCATCATTCTCGCAGCGGTAACCAAAGAACCCAACCTGCCCGATGCGAGAAATCGCCTACAGGTGACCCCTTCGCAGATCGTCGTGATCATCAGCGATAAGAATTCGATTCAGATCGGGTCGAACGAAGTCGCCGTCGGCGACACGTACACGGCGTTCACCGACCTCCAAACCCAAACCAATCACGCCTTTCGCAGCGTCATTATCAAAGCCAGTCCGACGGCGACCTACGGAACGGTGTTGCGGGTCATGGACGCCGCGCGTAAAGCGGGGCTGGTCGACTTCGGCCTGGCCAACCACGTCGAGGGCACGCCCAACGGAGCGACCCAATAGTCGATGGCAAAGTCACCTTTTCTAACCACGGGTGAACGGGTCACCAGTTACGTCGCGATTGCGTTCGTGCTGTCGTTGCTGCTCCATGGCGTCGTTGCGATGTTCTTCCCGAACGTCTCGAGCAGCACTCAGGATCAGCAAACCGAAAAAGTCAACGTCATCAAGAAGGCCAAGCTCAAGCCGCCGCCGACCCCACCGCCGACGCCGCCGCCCACGCCGACGCCGCCGCCGCAGGCAACGCCGCCGCCGCAGAAGCAGCAGCCGCAGCAGCCCAAGCTGAAGTTGAACGTCGTGCACTTGACCTCGAAAGGCGCAACTGGACCAGCGACCAACACCTACGTCGCGCCCAAGACGGGCACCGAGTTGGGCAATCCCCAAGGCCAAGGCACCGCACCGCCGGCAGCGACGGCTCCGCCGGCGGTATGCAAGACGCCATACGCGGAAGCGACGGCGATTACCCAAGTGGCCCCGGATTATCCGCAGTCGGCGTTGGAATTGGGCCTAGGCAGCGTTACGGCGCTCGTTCAAGTCACCGTCGGACCCAACGGACAACTGACCGACGTACGGATTTACACGTCGTCGGGCAACATGGCCATCGATACCGAGGCCAAGCGGGTCGCGCGCGAATCGACATATGCGCCCAAGTACGTCAACTGCGTGCCGACCAGTGGAACCTATCTGTTCCGCGCCGACTTTACCGCCAACTAGGCCGCCGGCACCGGCCAACCACCGCGGTCGACGGTAATGTCGGAACGCAGTTCGCGCCGGATCATCCTCATCGCGCTTGCGATCTCGGTGTTGTTGCACGTTGCGCTGGCCTTCTGGTTGCGCTTGCCGTTGCCGATCGGCAGCGATCGGGAACACCTCGCCTCTTCGGTTGAAATCTTGCGGACACTACCGGCGGTTCGCGCGCGAACGACATCCCCTCCCAAACAGCCGGCGCATAACGCGCGGCATAGCCGCTCCAGGCTCGTTCACCTGGCCGGCCCTCCCGGGAAACATCCTGGCGCTGACGTCGCCGTCGCTCCGACGCCGTCTCCAGCGCCGGTATCGAGCGTTGCGCCGTGCCGCGATCCCAACGCCAAAGCGGCACTTGCTTTGGCGCCGTCGGCGCCCGACATCCCCGCGGACGCACGAACGCAAGGCACCAATGGCATCGCGGCGGTGCTGGTGCGCGTGGATGCCGATGGAAGCGTTCTTGACGCGGCGGTTACCGGAACGTCGGGTAACGCAGGGCTGGATGAGGTCGCGTTGTCGATGGCTCGCGCTGCAACCTACGTGCCGGCGTTGCTGGCCTGCAAGCCCGTTGTCGGCGACTATACGTTTAAGGTGAGGTTCGCAGCGTGGTGACAGTATAGCGCTGCAAGTGGTCGCACATCGCTTCATCGACATCTAAGAATCCCC
>DATKGB010000008.1:0-5308 GCA_035544315.1 Verrucomicrobiia bacterium | reverse complement strand
GGGAGGTCGGTAGCCTTGGGGGTCTTGCCGGGCGGGGAGCAACTCCCAACGGTTAAGCAACTCGCCGTCGACCTAACTATCAATCCCAATACGGTGGCCCGCGCGTACCGCGATCTGGAGCGCGACGGTGTTATCGAAACTTCGCCCGGCCGTGGCTCGTTCGTTCGCGCCGACGGTGCGACCCAAAACGCGCAAGCGGCCGGCAACGACGTCGCTCGCGAGACGCTCGAACACGCCGTTCGCGAAGCCAAGTCGCTCGGTTTGAACCGCGCCGCGGTTCGCAAATTATTCACCGCCGCGCTCGATCGCTGGCTCCCGGAGGAAGAATGAATACGATCTCAATCCAGCATTTGACCAAGACGTACGGAGCTTTTGCGGCCGTCAGCGATCTGTCGCTGGACATTCCAGCAGGCACCGTCTTCGGTCTGCTCGGCCCCAACGGTGCCGGCAAGACGACCACGTTTAAATGCGCGCTCGGCATGGCGCGCCCGACCACGGGAACCGTGCTCTTCAACGGCAAGCCTCTGGTGCCGGCCGCTTTCGAAACGATTGCCTACGTTCCCGAGCGCAACGTCCTGTACGACTGGATGACGATTGCCGAGCACGTGCAGATGACCCGTCACGCTTTCAAGGCGTTCGATGTCGCGCGTTGCAAAGAATTGCTTGCGCTCTTCAGCCTGAACGAAAAGCAGCGCGTGCGCAGTCTCTCCAAAGGGATGAAGACTGCGACCGCTATCGCGCTGACCTTCGCGCGACGCGCCGAAACGCTGATTCTCGACGAGCCGACCAGCGGTCTGGACCCGGTCAATCAGCGCGAAGTGCTCAATCTCATTATCAACGAAGCCGCCAACGGCACTTCCATCATTTTCTCGTCGCACCAGATCGGCCACGTCGAACGCGCCGCCGAACGGATCGCGATCCTGCAGCGAGGCCGATTGATTCTCGAAGGATCGGTCGACGACCTCAAAGCCGATCGCAAGATCGTCGACGGCATTTTGCCGTCCGAAGACTCTCCGCTCACTGCTTTCAACACCGATGCTCGCATCGCTCGGGTGGATCGCAACGGGCGCATCTTGCGCCTGCAGGTCACGGCCGACGCCGACGGCGTCGCCGCCGCGCTGAGCGCGGCCGGCGCGCAAGGCGTGCGCGTCCTAGATCTCAACCTTGAAGACATCTTTATCAACGCCGTCTCGCCTGCAAACAGCACGGCCGACGTCGTGGAGGCATAACGACATGGTCTACGCAGAATGGCTCCGCATCCGAAACTGCCTACGCGGCTACGCCTACGTGCTCCTCGCGTTCTTTATCCTGGTCATCATCCTACGCATCGCGGCCAATGGGATGATGGACGTCAATCACTGGCGCAACAAAGCATTCGATCCGGGAGCGCACTACACGACGCAAACCTTGTCCGGCGGAACGACGCGAACGGTTATCGACGATCCGGATCACGAACACATCGTGATCGACGATCACGGCTGGTTCGGTAAACACATTACGATCACCGACGGTCGAATCGGCGAACGCGATCTCATCCGTACGAGCAACCGACAGTTCGGGATGTTCTCAGTCGAGAAGTACCGAGGCCGCCACTCCACGATTCAAGTGGTAGACACGATAGGTCATCCCATCGATCTGGGCTATCTGTTTGCCTTTTCGACACTTTTCGGTCTCATCTTCGCGACGATTTTTGGCGCGCCGCTAGCGCGTGAAAACCTCGATCATCTCGAGGTCGTCTTCACGAAGCCGGTCTCGCGCACGCGATTCGCACTAGAAACCGTTCTAGCAGACCTGGCGGCTATCTTTGCCGCGTTTGTAATGACGGTCGTTGCTGCGCTCGCCTGTGTCGCGCTCTTCCAGCTGCCGTCCGTCACGATCGGCGCACCCGGCCTGTTATTGGCCTTCCACGGACTGCTCGCGGCGTTCGCTTGGTATGCGATGTTTCTAGCTATATCGTCGTCGATGAAGCGCGGTCGCGGAACCGTTCTCGGCCTAGCGTGGCCGGTCGGATTGTTCGTGCCTGGCTTGGCACTCTTGCCGTTAGGCGACAGCGCACTCGGCCAGGTGGTTCATGCGATCTTCCGCGGATTGGCATTGATCGACCCGCTCGCCTACGTCAATTTCAACATCCATAGTTTCGACGAAGGAGGCGTCGTCACGACGACAAGCATATTCGGTTTCTCGGTCGAGATGGGCGCGCTCGTGCTCCTGGCTCTTGCCATCGTCTATCTCGCCGCCGGAATAATCCAATGGCAGCGAGTGGAGGCCTAACGCCATGGAATTCATCGGCACGCAGTTTAACCTCACCCTGGGCAACTGGCGCCTCCGCTTCTCCTTCGCACTCGAAGAAACCGAAGACGGCCAACCGCCCGCCGCTCAAAAACCTCCGCACCGACTGCTCTACAAAAAACCAAACCAAAGCCACCGCGTAGGATAGCGCCGCCCGGGCGCCAGTGCTAAAGAATAAAACTTGCGGGGACGGCGGCGCGTTGGTATTTGTATGCGCCGCCGGTGATGGTGTAGTAGTACATGTTGGGCTGGAGTGGGTCGCCGGTGAAGGTGAAGGTGTAAGGGCCCAGGAGCGTGTTGTAGCTCGCTCCGCTTTGCATGCCTTGCAAGAGCAGGTTGCGATCGTTGGAGTTGATGCGCTGCACGGTCGAGATGATGATTTGCGCGGCGGCGTAACCGTAGGCTGAGAATGCGGTGATCGGGCCGTAACCGCGCGTGAAATCGCTGATGAGTTGAAAGTCGATGGCGACCCGTTCGAGCGGCGGAAGCGCGGAGGCAACCCACGCGCCTTCGAGCGCCGAGCCGTACGTTTGGGTGGTAACGGTGTTGTAGAAGCCGTCGCTGGCGCCCAAAGCCCCGGTGTAACCGGCGGTCTGAAGCGCCGGGATTAGCGGTCCGAGCGTCGCGGTCTTTCCGCACAGGAAAATGAAGTCGGGCTTGAGATCGACGATCGCTTTGGCCGCGCCGATGAAGTCCGGATTTGAAGACTCGATCACATACTGGTCGGCGTGACGCCGATCATTTTTGGCTTGGGCGACGAACCCTTGGGCGATGGCCGGGCCATACGTGCCGTCGAGGGTCACTGCCAGCGCATTCGATGGCTTGACGATATACAACACGGTTCGCGCGAACAGTTGGCCTTGGGTCGTGTCTTTGGTCGGAAGGCGCAGGAGGTTGCGATAGCCTTGCGCGGTGATGTTGTCGGCGCTAGCGGTCGGGACGATCAACGGCAGGTTGAGGTTGGCGTATTGCGCGAGGGTACCGAAGGTTACGTCGTTGTCGAGGTTTCCGACCAGCGCGATGACGGCCGGATCGGCGGCGGCAATCTGCGCGTTGGTGATGGCGATGGCGATCGCGCCCTGGTCGTCGAACGTGCGAATGCCGAAGACGCGCGCCAGCGGCGCGGCGAAACGATTGGCTTCGTCGATTGCGGCGCGTACCCCGCTGACCAGTTGAATGCCGTATGGCTGCAGCGGTCCCGAAAGCGGCACGCTCACGCCGATGGAGACTTGTTGTGCATAGGGCGTATTGCTGAACTGCGCGCGCGCCGGAAGCGCGGCGGCGGCCGCAGCGGCCGCGGCTCCTGCGGAAAGAAACTGAGATCTACGCATCTATCACCCCAACGAGAAAGCGGCCAGCGTCGTTGCTAGGAAAATGACCGAGAACATCATATTGGCGACGAAAACGCGTTCGTTGAGCACGAACACGTCGGGTGCGCTGCGAAACGCGCGGTCCTCGTCGAGTATCAGCACGCCGGCGGCGGCTATGCCCAGGTAATACCAGTGCGGCGCACCGGCAAACCAGCCCGCGGCAACTAACGCCAGAGCCATCAACCAGTGCAAGAGGAGCGGAACGGAGCGTCCGGCGCGCTCGCCAAAGCGTGCCGGCAGCGACGCGATTCCTTGCGCGGTATCGGTTGGAAGGTCCATCAGCGCGTAGGCAATGTCGAACCCGGCAACCCAAACGGTGACCGCGGCAAACAGCAATGCGGCCGGCAACGACACGAAACCCGCGACGCCGATGAACGCACCGAGCGGCGCGAGCCCGTCGACGGCGCCCAAGACAAAATGCGTCAGCCAAGTAAAGCGCTTGCACAGCGGATAGAACAGCACGCCGACGGCGGCCAGCGGAAGTAGTTTCACGCAGAGCGGATTGAGTTGCCACGCCGCGATGACCAGCAAGATCAAGCCGGCGGCGATCGCCCACAGCATGGTCGCCGGTGGAAGCGTGCCGGTAACCAGCGCGCGGCCTGCCGTACGCGGATTACGCTGGTCGATGTCCTTGTCGAAATAGCGATTTGCCGCCATCGCCGCGGTGCGCGCACCGAGCACGGCCAGTGTGATCCACAGCAGCGCGTGCCACGGCGGAAAGCCTCCCGCGGCAAAGACCGCGCCGGTATAGGCGAACGGCAACGCAAAAAACGTGTGCTCGACGCGGATCTCTTTGAGAAAAACGCGGATCGCGTTCACGGTCGGTGCAGCAACTTGGCCAGCGCGCGTTGTCCCTGGCCGCTCCAATCGTCGGGGATTAGTGCCTGCCCGATGCGTTCGAGCCCATACTCTTTCCAGCGTTTATCGACCAGCGCGCGCGTCGGATCGTTCATCACGATATCGGGCGGCCACTCGCGCGTGTAGCCTTCGGCGGCGGTCTTGCGCGTCGCGTCGATTCCCAGTTTTGTACCGTACGCGACCGTATACGAACCGTGATCGAGATCGTCGACCGGTCCGGGCATCGAAACGATGTCGCGATCCGGCGCGAGATTGTTGAGGACGAACCATGCGACGGTACGCGGATCCTGGACGTCGACGTCGGCATCGACGATCACCAGCAGACGCGTGAGCATCATCATGTGCCCCAGGCCCCACAGGGCGTTCATCACTTTCTTGGCGTGACCGGGATATTGTTTGCGGATCGAAACGATCGCGAGATTGTGAAAGCCGCCTTCGACGGGTAGATTCATGTCGACGACTTCGGGCAAGACCATCTGCAGTAGCGGAAGGAAGATTCGCTCGGTGGCTTTGCCGATCCAAGCGTCTTCCATCGGCGGCTTGCCGACGAGCGTCGCTGGATAGATCGGGTTTTTGCGATGCGTAATGCATTGCACGTGGAAGGTCGGATAGTTGTCGGCAAGACTGTAGACGCCGGTGTGATCGCCGAACGGTCCTTCGACGCGAACGTCGGTGTTGTCGACGTAGCCTTCGAGCACGAACTCGGCGTCGGCGGGTACCTTGAGATCGACGGTCTTGCACGCAACGAGTTTCACCGGCTTGCCGCGCAGGATGCCGGCGAACGCGAACTC
>DATKGB010000007.1:0-5764 GCA_035544315.1 Verrucomicrobiia bacterium | reverse complement strand
ATATGTCGTATGGAACTCGCGGTCGCTGTGTTCGCTGCGCATTCGTGCGACGGATTCGTCCACTACGGCGATCGGATCGACGCTTTCGACACGCAACGTCAACTGTCCGGCGTCCATACGTGACAACAGGAGGAAATCTTCGAAGATCGACGACAGGCGCATCGTCGCGCTGGAGAGGACGCCCAGCAGATCCGCGCGGCGTTCGGCCGAGAGCTCCTCCAAATGTGACGAGATCAGCGACGTCGCCCCGCCAATGGCCGCCAACGGCGAACGCACCTCGTGCGAAACGATCGTGAAGAAATCATTTTGCAGCCGTGCGTTTTCTTCGACCATCCGGCGGCGCTCGACGGCGGTATGATGCGCGCGCGCATTGGTGAGCGCCAGGCCTACGAGGTTAACGAAAATCTGCATTCCGCGTAAGATCTCGCGCGTTGGGACCTTGCCGTCGGCCGGATGATCGGGTGACAGGTATCCCAAACGCCGACCGTCGCTATCGGCCAGGACCAAGACCAGCGCGTCGCGTTCGTGCCAAATCGTCTTATCGACGCGCGGCGCGTTGCGCGGGAGGTCCCCGGTGTAAATGCTGTGAGCGGTGTCGCTTCCGTGTTCGGCGGCGATGTAGTAGCAGTTCGGAAACACTTCGAAAGCCGGCTGCAAGAAGTCGGCGATCTCGCGGTTGGGAATGATCTCGCCGATGTGTCGACGTTTGATCTCGTCGGTGTAGCCCCACATCACGCGGCGCTGCAATTCGCCGCCCGGCTCGTCGGCCGCGACGATCGTCACGTAGCGCCACCTGAAGGCCTCGGCGAAGCCGCGCGCGATCGACTCCGCCGCGGGCCGCAAATCGCGTGCCTGCAGAATGTCGTGCGTGATCGCGAGAATTCGTTGAAGGACGCCATCCTCGCCCGAAGGCGCTTGCTCGATTGTCATCATGTCTAACCCTATCTATCTATCGGCAGGTTCGAGCCAAAGACGCCTAACGCCCGTTAGCTAGCTGCGGGTGTAAGGTTTAGGTAAAGACGACGTATCAGGACGCCGAGCGCCCGCAGGGTAACCTACGGTGCGGCGATCGAAAGGGGCGTACCGCCAACTTGGATTGCCGTTCCGACCGCGCCGCTTAACAGGTCGAGCGGCACGATATCGTTGTCCTGGCGGTTGACGATCCAGAGCGTCGGTCCGTCGGGCGAAAGCAGGATGCCGTCGGGAGCGCCGCCGACGCGAATCGGCGTACGCGCGACGCCCGAGCGCAGGTCGATCGGCGTGACGGTATAGCCGCCGTAGTTGGTGACGTAGAGCGTGTAGCCGTCGGGCGAAAACGCCATCATCTGCGGCACGATGCCCGCGCCAATCGAGTGGGTCGAACCGCTCGCGACGTCGATCGCGGTGACGGTTCCCGAGCCGTTATTTGCGGCGTAGACCGTCTTTCCGTCGCGCGAGATCGTGATTCCGGTCGGCTTGGCTCCGACGGCGATGGGCGGCAGCGCGGTCCGCGTCCGCAGATCGATTGGCGTCACTTGGCCGCTGCCCTGATCGGTTACATACAGGCGCGTTCCGTCGGGAGTGATGACGATATCGCGCGGTGCGATCCCGACGACAATCGGCGCGCCTGCCGTTAATGTTGCGGTATCGATCGGCTGCACGGTGTTGTCCGAGAAGTTGGCGATCCACACCGTCTTGCCGTCAGGCGTCAGCGCCGTTCCGCTCGGGTTGTTGCCGACCTTGATCGGTGCGTGCGATCGTATGCTCAACGTGTCGATCGCGCTGACCGTATTTGCATTGCGGTTGGCGACGTACAGGCGCGTGCCATCCGCGCTTTCCGCGGCGTCGCGCGGGCCGGAGCCGACCGCAAACGCGATGCCGACCTCGCGCGTGCGCAAGTCGACCGGCGTCACCGTGCCGTCGCCGTAGTTCTCGACGTACGCCAGCGAGATCGCTTGGCCCGGCAGCGCGACCCGCACGACCGCAACGGCGACCGAAAGAATCGCGCCGTTGGATGCGGTCGCGTCGATCGGCACGTCGTAGAGGCCGGGCACCACATCGGATGCGACGCTAAGTTTCGTTGCAATCGAAACGCTAGCACCGGCTCCGACGTTCGCGATTCCGTCGCTGGGTTGGAGCGAGAAGCCGGCGGGCACGACCGCATGCCAGCGCACGCCGGTCGGCTGCCTGCTCGTGCTATTGACGGCGGCAAACGACAGCGGCGTCGACGATCCGGGCGCCAGCGACGTCATCGCCCCGGCCGACATCGTGGCGTTGCTGGCCGCCGGAAAGGCGATCGCATCGGCGCGATACGATGGCGGTGCGTCTTGCGGCGCGACGCCCCACGCACGATTGGGTGAGCCGCCCAAGTCGAACGATAACGACAGCGTGCCGTGCTGGGGAAGCGAGAGCCAAGTTCGTTGCGATGGGACGCCGTTCACGCGCAGCGACTGCACGTACGGTGCGTCTGGCGCGGCCGCGGGTGCGTCGATGCGGATCGTCGGCCCGTCGGGCGCCCGCACGACGACGTTGGTGAACTCCGGGCTGCCGATATCCAAGGCGCGAACCGAGGGATTCTGCGGATAGAGGCCGATCGCCGACCACACGTACCACGAACTCATCTCGCCCAGATCGTCGTTGCCGGGCAGGCCCGTGGGCGTGTCGGCATAGAGCGTATCGATCGCTTCGCGCACGACGGCTTGCGTTCGCCACGGTTCGCCGAGGGAGAGATAGACCCACGGGCTGCCCAAGCTGGGTTCGTTCCCGAGCCACGCATAGGGCTGGTTTTGGTCCGCGTTGAGCTGCGAGAAAAATGTGTCGAGTTTTGCGGCCGTTGCGGCTCGTCCGCCCATGCCTTGCATCAGATCGGCGAGATCCTGCGGCACCATCCAGTTATATTGGGCGGCGTTGCCTTCTTGAAAGCCGCTCTGTCCGTTGTCGGTTAGCGGCGTTTGCTCGAAAGCACCGTTGCGATCGCGCGGCGCAATCGAGCCAGTCGCAGTATCGAACAGGTTCGCCCAGTTCTGCGAACGTCCTAGGTACGCGCGGTAGACATTCGCATTGCCGGTCGCTTGCGCGAACTGTGCGATTGAGAAATCATCGAGCGCATACTCCAGCGTCTCGGATGCGCCGTTGGGCACCGGCGACACAGACGTGACGTGCGTGTTGACGATGTAACCATGCGAAAGATAGTCGCTCAGCTCGGGCCGCTCGACGTACCAGCCCATCGCGGGCTGCACCGAAGCATCCGAAGCGCCCTTGACCATCGCCGCTAACGCGCCGCGGACGTCGAAATCGTGCGCGCCGAATGCGTAGGCACCGGCGATGACCGGATCGACCGAGTCGCCGCCCATCACGCTGGTCGGACCGTTGGCCAACGCCCAGCGTGGTAACTGCCCCTCTTGATTGGCCGCGTCCACGAGCGACTGCATCATGTCGCCGGCACGATCCGGTACCAGCAGGGCCATCAGCGGAACTTGGCTTCGATAGATGTCCCAATCCGAAAAGTTCGCATATTCGACGTGGCCGGCGCGGACGCGATGCACGCGACCATCGAAGCCCGCATAATTTCCATCCGCGTCGCTAAAGACGTTGGGATGGAGCAGCGCATGATACAGCGCCGTGTAGAAGACCGTTAGGCGATCGCGCGTGCCGCCGTCGACCATAACGCGATCGAGCAACGCGCTCCATTGCTGCGCCGCCGCGTTGCGCACGGCGATCGGATCCCAGCCGCGGTTTTCGGTTTGCAGGTTAGCGCGCGCTCCGTCGACGCTCACGAACGACAGCCCGACTTTAACTTCAACGCTGCGATCGTGCGTGGTATCGAAGGTGACCCAGCCCACCCGCCCCTTCGAAACGCCCGATGAGGAGAACGGCCGGCTGAATTGTGCAAAGAAGTAGACGTTGAACGTATCGGGCATGCCGCAGAACGTGCCGCTGGATGCCGAACCTTCGATCGCATCGTTGCCGACGACGCCCACGTGTGCATCGGTAACGCCGGCTTGATCGGAAGCGGCGTTGAAGAGCAGGTTAGCTTGCGTCGTCGCAGGATAGGTGAAGCGGCCCAGGCCGGTGCGCGTGGTAACGGTTAGCTCGGCGCGTATCGCCGGCGCTCCCAGCGTAACGGCATACCAGCCCGGTGCGGTCACTTCGCTCGCATGCGAAAACGGTTGCTTGGCGTTGCCAGGGTCGCCGATCGCGCCGGTCGTCGGGAGAATCCCGAAATCGCCGAACACCGAACAGCCGGGCCCGCTCAAATGGGTGAGGCTAAAGCCGGTAATCGCGCTGTCGCCGTACTCGTAACCACCGCCGGCGTTTTGCGACGGCGTGTCCGGGCTCCATTGCACCATCCCGAACGGCACGTCGGCACCGGGAAAGGTGTCGATCGGGCCGCCAGTCGCCGTGCCCGAAGTCCCGATCAATGGGTTGACCAGCAGCAGTGGATCCGCGATCGCCGCGCGTGCCGGAGCCGTCAACGCCAACATCGCCGCGCAGACGACCCACACGACGCGGGCGACGGCCGAGCCTAGGGCGCTACCGCGCGATACCGAAACTGTCCCGAGCCCCATTCGCATCGACTTCCATCCTTCATGGCAAATGATTCGCAACCGTCAACGTCCGGGTTGAAATCCTCGTTGAGCGCGCGGGTGGCGTCGCGGTCGACCCGATCGTCACCGCGCGCGCAGGCGCGCGCCTTCATAAACGAAAACTGGGGGTTCTTGGTTAGAGCGTTCAGCTCGTTTGCCAGGCGTTGCGCGTCGGTCATGAGGTGTTAGTCGTGAAACTCGTCCTTGAAATCCTGCTCTCGATCGTCCTGCACCCAATCGCGATGATTCTCATGTGGATCAACGTGATCGGACGCGAGGACCTCGGTTCGCAGCAGAAGATCGTATGGGTCATCGTCGGCATAGTCTGGGGCCTGGGCCCGATCGCCTATATCCTCGTTGCCGATGGCGCCCTGTGGTGACACCCAGGTTACGACGGTGACGCTGCTTAGTAGCGGTAGCCGTCGGTGACGTCGATTCGATTGGCTTCCAGCGCGCCGTCGCCGTTTTGATAGCCGCGAATGTCGACGCGCATGCCGCGACGCAGCGTGGTGCCGGTCGGGTTAATGATCGTACCCTGGTGCAGATGAACGGCGATGTCCTGGCCGCGTCCGACGCGCAGCACCAGGTTAAAACGATCGAACGACGCGACCACGCCGTCGACGGTTTCCCGATCGCGATCTTGCTGGCCGTAGGAACCGTTGTTGTTCCCGTAACCGTCGTCGTTCCGGCCGTTTTGCGGATACGTTTGTGCCGAGGCCGGTGAAAACGAAAGCGAGGCGAATAATGCGAAAGCTGCGACGGAAGCGCCCACCGTGCGAGCGGTAATGATGGCGATGTTCTTAGGCATGAATACCTCCCGGGATGACAGTGCATATGTAACGAAACGTGGCCGCCGCTTCGTTTCACAGTTGCCACCCAGCTTCAGAACAGAATCGATTGGAACTCGCCTACGGTCGAGAAACCGGCACGTTCGTAGAGACGGATCGCCGCCGTATTGAAATCGTTGACGTAGAGGCAAAGCGATGGCACTTCTTCGAGCAGTTCGCGGCAGACGCCGATTAACGCCAGCGTTGCCAGGCCGCTGCCGCGCAACGCCGGCGGCGTCCAAATACTCTGAAGCTGTGCCGTGCGCGGGCTCCACGCGCCGACATTGCAAAAAAAACACAACTCGCCGGCGCGCTCGCCGACCCACCACATGCGCCGCGCGATCATTTGGCGAACGCCGCCCAGGAAGTCAC
>DATKGB010000006.1:0-2985 GCA_035544315.1 Verrucomicrobiia bacterium | reverse complement strand
GCGTGCTGCATCAAGCCGCCGGCGTCGCTGCGTTCGATCAGGTTCAAGGTTTGCCCCAGTCGTTCGGGGTCGAATTCTACAAATGCGATCGGTGCGTCGTCCGGGGTCGCCGGTGCGCTGGGAACGACCGGTTCGGGCTTGAGGTCAAGCGCGGCCTGCGCGCGCGCGATGACGTCGGCCAGCGCGCGCGGGCCCGTCTCGATCGTTTCGGGTTGGCGGCCCTGCGGATCGGGATCGACCGGCGCGGGCGGCTCGTATGCCGGCGCGTCGCTGGGAAACGTGCGCGCGATGGAGATGGGCGTCCCAGCGGAAGTTTCGGCCAACGTCGGTTGCGCGAGCACGCGTAACGTCGGCGCGGCGATCGCCACCGTCTTCCCGTCGTCCCACTCCAGGACCGCGCGAGCGTCGATCGCCGTGCCGGCCGCAAGCGGCGACATCACGATCATCTCGTAGCGTAGGCGCAGATCCAGTCCCGGCGTAACGTCGGCCAGCGCGACGCCGCGCTGCGACCACAACTGCGACGTGCCCGCGTCGTCGGGAATCGGCAGGCCGTTAATCGACGTGCTGCCCGGTACGTAGACCGCCAAATTGGTTGGGACGACGCGCACCAACAGCCGGTCGGCCGGGCCGTCGCCGTCGTTGCGCAAATGAATCTCGTATAGCGCGCGATCGCCTGCGTTGACCGTCTCGGTCGGCGCGACGTGGAAGCTTGCGGCGTCGAAGAGCGATTCGGCAAGCGACGGAATCTCGAGCGGTGCGAACTGCACCGGGCTGATTCCGTGGCCGTGCAGCCAGCCTTCGAGGGCCAGCAGCGTTCCGCGCTTGACCGGACGCAGCAGACGCAACGTCACGCGGGCTTCGTGGGTAGCGTGCGCCGGGATATCTCCAAACGTCAGGCCGTCGCGTTCGCGCCGCGCTTCGACCGCGCGTTCGATCGCCAGATCGGCCGGCAACTGCAACGCCAAGCGCGCGTCGCGCAAGACATCGGAGCCTTCGTTGGTAAAGCGGACGATGATCTCGGCGGTACGATGCGGACGCAACGGTTCGTGCGAGGTCAGTTCCCAGACGACCGACTCGCGCGCGATCTGCGGTCGCGAACGCACCACGAAGGTCGCGGTGCCCAAATCGATCGAACCGCCGTCGTGTTCGAGGACGGCACCCAGATTGACGTGCGAACGGTCAGGCACGGGCGATGCGACCCGCGCGACCACGACGAATCGGCGTTCGGCGTGCGGCACGATGATGCCTAAATCCAGCGGCTCCCCGTAGGTCACCGGTTCGTCGGAAGACTCGGCGATGCGAACGTTCTCGAGATAGGCGCCGGGGATTATGCGCAGGCGCACGTTGCGCTCGGCGGCCGTCCCATCGTTGTAGACGTGAACGACGAAGCGCACGTCTTCGCGCGAGTGCGCGGTGCCGCGGTCGGTTTCGACGTAGTTGCGCGCGCGATTGAAGCGCGGTGCGACGCGCACGTGCAACGTACGAATAAAAGCGCGCGATCCGTTCTTCCACCGCAGCGTCGCGTGGATCGGCAGCGCGTTATCGTCGCCGAGCGGCACCGCGATGGTGGCCGCGAATCCGACTTCGACGGTTCGCTCGGCCGCCAACGTCCCTAAGGCAAACGACAATCCGTTAATCGTGTTGTCGGCAACCGGCTGACCGTCGACGTGCGCCGAGCCGGGCGCGTACACCAAACCCGCCGGAAGGTCGAAGCTCGCCGCGGCCAAGTCGGCTTGCCCGGTTCCCGTATTGGTCGCGCGCAGCGCCAGCGGAATGCGCATGCCGGGCGTAACGACGTCGTCGCAGAACACCTTGAGCGTCGTCTCTTCGTTTTCGAATTCGACCGGCGACTCGATCGCGACGTCGGCCGACGCGATTTCGAACTCGGCGCACTCGCGCGATGCGATCGTGCCCAGCGCGCGAACGCGCGTGCCGTCGGGTAACGGCGCGTCGACCGCGACTTGAAATTCGACGACGACGGATTGACCCGGCGCCAAATGTTCGGCGACGATCGTTCCCGCGTCGTAATCGAACGCTTCGCTCTCGGCGTTGGGCAAAATGCGTCCGCCGATGCGCGCGCTGCGCGGTATGTATCGAGTGCGATCGGGAGCCGGTAAAAGCGCCACGACGTCGTTGGCGCTCGAAGAACCGGTATTCGCGATGGTCGCGCGCACGGTCAGCACGCTGTCGGGTTTGGGATGGTCGGGGGCGGCGATCGTCACGAGCGTTTGAGCGTTCTGCAAAACCGGATGGCTGCGGACGCCGACGCGTTCGATATTGGATGCGACCAGCGGCGTCTCGAGGGCGACCAGCGCGACCTGAAAAACCAGCTCGGTGCCGTCTTCGATCGTATCGTGGACGCGAAAACTGCACGACACCGTGCGCTGCGAGCCCGGTTCCAAATCGCCGACTGGCGCACCGTCGGCATCCACGAAGTGGGCATCGGTCAACGGGCGATCGTCGATAACGTCGGAATCGGCCTGATGCGTCACGCCGGTGGGTAGCGCGAAGCGCACGCGCACGCCGGTTGCGGCCGCGCCGCCCAGATTGGAGAACGCAAAGGTCGTCTTGACGATCTCGCCGGGAGCGATCACGCGCTGCGGCGTGACCACCAGGGTCCGCAGGCTCTCGACCAACGCCGGTGCGCCCGGCGCAAAAACTCCAGTTAACGAAGAACCAGCCACGAACGTCCCTTTCTCTCCGGCGCTAGCGCTCTACTCTTCACTCTTCGGCCGGATTGCCCAGGAGAGCGACCGTCTCAAGCAACTGCTGCGAGCGCGGTCCCGGGACGCGGCTGGCATAGGCCCGGACCACCTCGAGGCGCCCACCGATCGCTAACGCGTGGGCCGCGGCCATCGCCACGGCCTCAGACCGATCGTCCAGCGCGGCCTCAAGCAGCCGGCGCGAGCGTTCGTCGTCCAAGGCCGCCATCGCAAACACCAGGTCGCAGCGCGCCGAGTCCGACAATCCGTCGAAATCATCCCC
>DATKGB010000005.1:0-8766 GCA_035544315.1 Verrucomicrobiia bacterium | reverse complement strand
GGGGAAGGTCTTCTTCGGCAGGATAGTCGTTACGTTGCCGCGCATGCTGCGGTCGATGGTACGCGGCGCTGACTTCTTCGCTGGCGGCTCTTTCTCAGTCTCGGGGGCGCCGTACAGCTTGGCGCGCTTGGCGTGGTCTTCCTCGGCCACTTCAAGCGCGGCGCGCAGCAGGCTGTTTTTCTCGGCGTCGTTCAGGTTGCGGCCCTTCTCATCCATCGATAGCGCCCGCGCCTGCTCGTATGCCGTATCAGCGCCCTTGAGCGCTTCGCGGACCCAATCGCCAGAGCGCGACAGGTATGGAAACTGCTCCTTGAGCCCGGATACCTCCTCGATGATTTTCGTGACGCCGAGTTCGCGCTGAGCAGCCGCGGCAATCGCAAGCTGCTCTTTTGTCGATGCGTTGTCCTTTTCGAGCGCGTCCAGCTTGGCCTGTAGCGCTTTCTGCTCTTCGGTGATAGCAGGCTTGCCGTCACCAGCGCCGACGACTTCGCGCACGGCCGCGTTGAAAGCGTCCAGTCCAACCAAATCGCGGATCGCGTCGAACGGCTTACCCTTGGCAATCAGGTCGGTAGCCTTGGCGACCTTGGCGGCACTCGCGGCGCTCGGCTCTAGCTCGCGCAGCTTCTTCCGTGCCTCCGTAAGTTCCTGGTTCAGCTTTGTAAATTTCGCCAGCGACTTGTCGTCAATGTCCACTTCCGCCGTCTTGACCGCCTTCGCCGGCTTCTCAGCCGGCGGCTTGACTTCCTTGGGCTCCGGGGCCACTGCGCCTTTTCGCGCGGCCTTGAGCGCCTCGATTGTGTTCGGCGCCGGCTCGGGTTCTCCGGCGGTGAGATCCGCGGTCTTCGGCGCCGCTACGCCCGCGGCCTTGGCGTTGATCGCTGCGGCCGCTTCTTCGGTGATGGCCTGAATCATTGGTGTCCTCTATATGGGCGGTGGAGGGGCGGGTGGTGCTGCGTTCGGCGGGATCGGAAACGGAGCCTGTATCGCCCATGGCGGTGGAGCTGCAGCTGGTTGAATGCCGACGCCGGGAGGTCCAATCGGCATGCCGGGGCCGGGGGGCGCGGGAGGTGGCATCGCGTCGTCGATCATTTCCTGGACCTGGGACATCCACTGCAGTATTTGGTTGAGGTTTTTCTCTGGAGTGCCTTTGCCAGGTCCGGCCATCAGGTTCCGCCCCTTTTCGAGCAGGTATCGCGACTGAGCGTTTTCGCTGGCAGCTTGCAGGTCCATCCATGGCTCGGGCGGCTCGTAGCCCTCGTCGAACACGATCATGTCGAGCACCGTGTCGATGTAATCCAGCGAAGCGTTCGCGAGATTTTGATAGCCGTCGATGTCGGGCACCTGTTCGAGCCGCATTTTGATCGCTCGCGTGATCGAGCCCTCGGCGAACCACGTATCAATCTGCTGCTGTTTCGCCGCAGCCGACTGCGACATTTGCGAAATCTTGAACACGCGCAGTGAGTACGACGACTCGGCGATCTTAACGTCGCTCCACTTGATTTCTTGTGTCGTACGGCCGGGCAAGCGCACCGTAGGCTTGCAAACTTCCGCAGCTTCGATAACCAGTACGCCGATTTGTTCGATGAAGTCTTCGAGGTGCTGCATCAAGTCGACGTGCGCTTCGTCGTTTACCTCGTCCTCCTTTTCGATCGCGATGCCGCTCGTAAACTTCGGCTTCTGTCCGCTCGCGACCTGGTCGTTTAGCCGAAACCGCTCCTTGATGGCGTTCCGCAGAATTTGGACCCAGGCGTACTGTCCCTGGCTCGCCGACTCGGGGAAGTCGAATTTAGGCGGTGTGCCGGTGTAGGTATAGATTCCGTTCGACACGTCGGCGAGCGCGTTGGGGTTGACGTTCGAGCCCTTCATGATCCCGATGCGCGGCCAGGCCCCGCGACGGTGATTCTCATCGATGGCGCTGTACTGAAAGTCGAGTGACCGCAGAAGGCCGATCACCTGTTCAGGCATGCCCTGCCCGAACCAGCCGGTAGACATGTCGTTGAACACGAGACGCGCGACAGGGAAATGGTCGCGGTCGTATTCCTCGTCGACAAATGCGTACCCGCCGACCGAGAGAACGTGGCGCCCTGTCTCGTCGCCGACCGGAAGTGCCCAGGCCTCGCGCAGCACGATCACATCAGTGCAGTCGATCTCCGAGCCGAAGTAACAACCGTTGGACGACTTCGGCGCGCGCATGATAGCCGACACTGCTTCTTTGTTATCCTTGTACCTGTCGATCATAACGTCGCGATTGACGAATATGCGGATTCCAAGGTGCAGCGGTGTCGCGCCTGCGTTCAACTCGTTGTCGTCGACGACGACTTCGTCGCAGAGTACGCGCGTGACTTCTATCTTCTTCTTGCTGACGTCTACGTCGACTTTTAGAAACGCAGCGCCCCACATGCGGCAGTCGGCGCCGCACTGTTCGATAAGGGGCCACAGTTTCAAGTCGTAAAAGGCTGCGTCGAGAAAGTGCGTAAGCTTCTTTGACTTCGCGCGCGCCTTGTTGTCACCGTCGATCGGCGAGATGAACAGGAACGGGCGATGCGAGTAGACTCGCGCGTGCAGCGCATCGGAGCACTGCGCAAGCACGTTGTCACGCGGAGCGGCGAATCGGGCGCGCGACCAGTATGCGGTAAGCGCCGACGGGCGCGACGTCGACGAATAGTTGTATGTCGTCGGACCAGCTTCGCGCCCCGTCATGTAGCGGTAGTAGGTCAGGTTGGCCCAGCGTTGCGGCCACATGACCCGCTCGATCCAATCCATCCACGTCGCTAGCCGCTCGGCGACCGGCGCGTTACCCTGACCATCGTCTTCTTCAAGGCGTGCCGCAAGCCAGAAAAGTCGTGAGTCGTCCTTCCGCGCCTTGCTGCCCTTGTCCGGGTCGGCGATGACAGTGATCGCCACCTAGCTAACCTCGTTCGCGTCGTACTTCGGCACGTTCAGCAGCGTGTCGAGCGGGTTTAGCGGCGAATCGCCCACCGGCACGTCGGTGCCCGGAACGAATTCGACGCGGCGCTGTGGCTCGGCGGCTTCCTTCGGCGTGGCGCCTTTCGGCGGGGCAAACTCAACCGAGGAAAGGCGCCCATCGGGGTAAAACGCGGCGCGCACCACGCCCTGTCGCTTGAGGACCTCTAGCGTGCGTCCAGTGTTTGCCACCGTGCTAAGTCAAGCACAATCGCCCGTTCCTGTCAAATGGGTGTACGGCGCGTCATAGCTTAGGTGCGCCGCCGTACCTCGTCGCGTCCGGTTCGAGCTCCAATCCATCGCCGACGCGATAGCCGTAGTTTGCGCCCGCCGGTTTCGGCGCGAAGTCTTCGCGAAACTTGCGCTCGACACGCTGCAGGTGCGTCTCGGGCTTGGGCACGTCCAGGGGCTTGAAATGGAAGTACTTCGGTAGCGTATAGACCGCCGCGTCGCTGGCGTCCGGGTGGTGCTGCGGGTCCCAGGTCCATCGCCAGTCGCCGTCAGCTAGCGCGACCATTGACCATCTGGCAAGCGCGAAATCCTCCGCCAACGCCGAGCCGCGCATGACCTGCATGCGGCCGGCGCGCAGTAGGTCGCGCATGCGGTTGACACGCGCCCGGAGGTCCGCCTTGATCGCCGGTTCGACCGTGATGCCATGCTCCTTTTGCAGCGTGTCGTCGGTGATCGCAGCGCTCCCATGGTCGCGGACCCACCCGATCACGTTCTCATAGAATCCCTTAACTGCGATTAGCACGTTGTTCGTGTCCGTCTGGTAGGGGTCAGCGGCCTTTTCGGTGATCCACTCGAACACCTGCCATAACTTGTCGGTCGCCTCTCCGAAGGCGAGCACTTCGATCGCGTATCTGTCCTTCAACCCGGCCGGGTCAGCGCCGACGATGAACATGTTGCACTCGAACGGCGGAATGCTCGCCATGACCCGCCCGGGCGGCAGGACGAGCGTATCGAGCCACGGGGGCGGGTTGGCGTCGAAACCGTTGCGGATGTCCAGGTACCCGAACGCCGTCGCCGATAGGTCCCAAACGCGACGCATGTACCAATCGCGTTGGATAGTCGGGTCGCTGTCGGGTATCGCGAACTCGCGTTGATGATTCGCGAGCCACGCCATCGCGTCCGGCGTGAAAACGTTGTCCGCGCGTCCCCACTCGTGATGCGACCAGCCCTTTGAATACTGCTCCTCGGGGTGGTCAACGAGCTCGTGATCGGTCGCCAACGCGTAGAAATGGCCCACGGGCGCGTCGGGGAGCACGCCGGACAGAATCACGCGCGACGTGCTTGCCAGCGTCGGCGGGAGAAGCTTTTCTAGGATGTACTTGAGCATCCCGGCCTTCTGGTCCTGGCACTCGTCGACGATGAACACGCCACCCGGGAAGCTGTTGCCGAGGTACTTCTTGACGTTCGTCAGGTCGTCAGTGCCGGCGAACGCAACGCGCGAACCGTTCGGTAGCGTCGTGACCATGTTGGTGTTGTTGTGACACTTGTCGTCTACACCAAACCGGGCACATAGCGGTTTCCAGATCGGTTCGAACATGCTGAACTTGACGGCGCCGCCGATTAGCCCAAGAAAGATGCTGGTACTACCCTGGTTCGTGATCGCGTTGTCGAATAGGATGCCGAGGTCAATCCGAGACTTGCCGGATTGTCGGGCACACATAAGGTGAATCCACGGCGCGCGGTCGGTGCCCGCGGCGAGCTGCTTTTCGTGAACGAGGCCGCTCTCGGCTGTGCAATAGAGCCTGAGCGACCAGTCTTCCCGGTCGGGTTCCGGTGGCGTCGTGTCCTCGTCGCGAAAGCCCCTAGGCATGGCTCGCCCCGTAAATCGCCGCACTAATTTCGAGCGGAAGGTAAGGCCTGAACCGTAATTTGTAGCCTTTCGATTGGGCCAGCCTCGGAAAGTTCTGGCCGTACATCGACGTTACGATAAGCGGACAACTCACGTCACCCTTGAGCGTATCAGCAGCGTCCAGCAACGCCCGCCCGATGCCTGCCTTGCGAAACTGCGAACGGACGTAGATGAACGCGACGACGATTGACGACTCGAATAACACGTAGCCTAGAATGCTCGTCGGGTCCTCCGGCGTGACCGCGACGAGTAGCTTATACGTCGCCATGATCGGATCGAGCAGCAAGCGAACCGTCTGCGGCGACACGTGGTAAAAGTACGCGCTAGATTCAAGCAACGTCTTGTGGGTTGTGTCGAGCACGTACGCTCGGTCGCCATCC
Organism: Verrucomicrobiia bacterium; assembly: GCA_035544315.1. Classification (GTDB taxonomy): domain Bacteria; phylum Vulcanimicrobiota; class Vulcanimicrobiia; order Vulcanimicrobiales; family Vulcanimicrobiaceae; genus JALYSX01. The sequence continues at coordinate 3,561 of DATKGB010000005.1, read as the reverse complement.
TCGCCGTCACGAATGACTATTCTAGCCATCAGTTCGCGTCGACGGCGCCATCTGACCCTGCCGCTTCGTGGAGTGCTTGCGCCTCCGCCTCGCGTTGCGCCTGCTTCGCCTCCGCCTCCGCATTGATACGGGCTCGCTCTTTGTCAGCCTCGTCCTGGTGCTTGGCGATGATCGCCGCTATCTCGGCTGAGCACCCCAGGTGCTCGATTAGCGCGAACAGTGTTGCCTTAGCGGTGAAAATCTGGAATGAGCTTTCCTTGAGGTACGCGTCGACGTATTCCTCAAATTGGCGCAGCTCGCCGAAGACCGCCTTGATCTTGTTTGCTAACTTGCCTACTTGCTGTCCCATGGTTGCCCCTTTCGGTCAATCTTCCCCAGGTTCCCTGTCGCGTTTCATCACGCTGTCAATCTCGTGCTGCGGCGGCTTGCCGGCGTAGCCTGCTTTCCCGTGACGATAGCACAAGTCGATTAGCTCGCTTGCTTTCTGAAACGAGACGTCTGGCGGACATCCGTAGCGGCTGAGCATGTCACGCTGCCTATACGTCGCGCGCCCGTTGCGCTGCCATTCGTACCTTATCTTTCGCAACTTCGCGACGGTTCCCTTGGTCGCGCCCGCCGTGGCGAGTCGGTTTTTCTTGAGCCAGTCTAGATCGTCCTGCGTCGCAGGTTCGGCGGTCCATGCCGGTTCGATGCCGGATTCCAGCGGGCCTAGCGTCAATCCGAGTCGGCGGAATGGGTCGAAAGCCTTCTGTCGCGCCTTCACGTCGGCCGAGGCGGCTGCGGCAGCAACGCGAGCGCGGCGCGCGCGGTCCTCAACCGCTAATTCGCTCTCCGCTTTCTTGAAAATCGCTTCCAGATCGTCGCCTGTGTTTTCGGCGATCAGCTTCGCCGCGCGCTCGCGAAGTTCCGGCGCTGCCTTCCCGTAGAGCGCATCGCCGACGTTGATGATCGAGTGGCGTCCGGCGTGTCCGGTGATGTCGAGGAGGATGAAATTCGGCTTACTAGACGCAGCGATAGCAGCAAGCCTTTTCTCGCGTGTTCCAAGCTCACCAATGCCCGGAGCAGGACGGCCTCCGCGTCCAGCCATTTGTATGTAAAGCCCTTCACTTTTCGTAGGTCGCGCAATGACAATTCCTCTGGCGTGTGGGACATCTAGACCCTCCGTGAAAATGGCGCAGTTGCAAATGTACTGAATCGACTTGCCGAACTCTTTCAAGATGCGCACGCGCTCGTTATCTGGCGTGTCCATGTCGACGCTTACTGCACTGCCCGGCTTGAGTTTGTTCAGCGTCTCGGCGACGGCATGCGCGCTGCTGCGAGCTGGCGTGTAAACGATCGTCGGCCGGTCCTCCATTACCTCGAAGGTGGCTTGCGCGATCGGCGCCGCTGCGGTCGCGATTTGCTCTTCGAGCCCGCCGAGGTTGAGATCACCAGCCGTGGTTTTGACTTGACCAAGATCAATTGAGTCAATAAAGCGAGCAATCGGGACAGGTCTGACGAAGTAGCCGTCTTGCATGCCGGAGTCGCAATCACGACGGTAAGCCTCAGTCTCAAAGCAATTCCACGCCCCAATTTTATCGTGACGACGCGGGGTAGCAGTAATCCCGAATACCTTTGCTCCCGAAAAGTGCTCAAGAATCGCGCGACCGCCCGGGGCCATTGCATGGTGTGACTCGTCGTAGATGATTAGCCCGAAATGGTCGGGCCGCCATGATTTGAGCCGTGCGCCGCGAAGCGTTTGCACCGAGCCGACTACCAGCCGCGAGCCGTCGGCGCGGTCGCCTGCCTTTTCTAGTGCCGCCCACTCTCCGGTCATCTGCGCAAGTCGGTGACGGGCTTGGGAGCACAAGAAATCGCGATGCGACAACCACAAGACGCGACCGGGCCATTCGTGCGCGAGTGCTGCGCCGATTTGGGTTTTCCCGGCCCCGCAATGAGCCACTACCAGGGTCGAACGAACGCGCTCAAGCTCCGCGACCACGCGGTCAACGGCTTCGCGCTGGTACGGTCGCAAGCCGTGTCTGTCTCCGGTGGGCGTGACGACCTTAACCGGCGCCGGTGCATCAAACAACCGCTGCTGCCCAGGTAGACTCACCTAGTTTGCCCTGACGGGCTCAGGCTCTGTCGGGCGGCATAGTCCGACCGAGAAATAATGAACACTGCAACGCGTAACATTTTTCCGTGTCGTATGTCAAGGCCCGGTGTCATCCGTCGGAATCCATTGGCATTTTCTCGCCGCAGTCCATGCAGAAACGCGAGATCGGCCGTCGCTCCTCGGTGTGGGCGTGCGTACAAATCTGGATTTGACGCGCCACGCTTTCGTTCCATTTCCACGGTTCGAAGTCAGTCATTCGTCAGCTCCTCCCAGCTGTACAGACCGCAAGCAGCGGCAGGGTACTCCATGCGAGCCAGTCCGGTACCCGCACGCGCGCGGCACATTTCGCCTGGCCTCTTCTCCCAATTTCCGCCCGGCTTAAGTATGCCTGCTTTCTTTGCGTCGTCTATGGTGTACGTGAGACGCGTAACCGACGGGTTGCAACGGTTTTTTGTCTCCCATGTGCAGCTTGTCGCCGTCGACTCCACGCACTGAAAGTATTCGCAATCCGGGTCAGCCTTCGCCCGCGCGATGATTAAGTACGCGTGCGGCGCGGGCTTGCCTTCGATCACGTGGAATGCGTCCAAGGACGTCAGCGCGCCGAGTCCCATCTCACGACCGCGAATTATCACCGCCATGATCGCCTCGGCGTTATTGAATCGCTGATAGAGCCGCGACTCGAACAACCCGCGCGCTAGCTTGTACGCGCCGCCGATGCTAATCGGTTCGAGGCCGCGCGAGAACTCGACCGTAGGAGCAACAGCGATCGCCTGCGTTTCGACAACCGGCGCACGGTCATCGACGGCGATCGGCGCGTGCGTCGGCGTTGGCTCCTCGGACCCGAGCTGCTCGACCTTCGTCGAAACTGGCTCTGGCGTCGTCTCAAAGTCGTCTGGCTCGTCCATATCGATCGGTCCTTCCGTCAGTGGTTGCTGCTGGCGTTCGTCGTAAATGTCCTCGAATCGTATCGGCGCGTCGGTCCTGAAGTCTACCAGCTTACGCGCCAGCTCAATCTGTGCCCAATTCTCACGTAGCGCTTGCGCCATTTTCGGCGTCGTCACGCTGGCTGCGTCGCGGTCGAGCTCGACCGCGAGGTCAGCGAGGTCCTTACAGCGGTTGAGCAGCTTCGCCGCGTTGACTGGCCCGCATCCGGGGCAGCCGGGCACATTGTCAGATTTATCGCCAACCAGCGCCAAGTAGTCTCCGAATTGCGCAACGTCAACACCGTACTTTTCTCTGACCTTTTCTGGGCCTACAACGTCAAACGTTCGTAGGCTAAGGTAGTCCACGTCCGGACCCAGTAGCTGTAAAAAATCCTTGTCTCCGCTCGCGATACGCACGTGATGGCCGGCGTGTAACGCAGCCTCCGTGGCTTGCGCGATCAGATCATCTGCCTCGTATCCGTCGGCTTGCCACAGCAATAGCCCGTCAGCGCGCAGGCGCGCCTTCACGCGGTCAAATTCGGC
>DATKGB010000004.1:0-8673 GCA_035544315.1 Verrucomicrobiia bacterium | reverse complement strand
GAGGCCATGGCAGCTATGCGCCAAACGATCTGCCACCTATAGGAACCAGGGGCAATGCGCTCGGGCTGTGAACATCCGCCCACCCCCTTTTCGCCTCCTGAGAGCGTTGCTTGGTTCACGGTCCCGGTCTCTTATTTATCGTTTCCGGGCCCTCGGGCGCCGGCAAAGACACCCTGGTGGATGCGTTGCGCGAGCGGATGCCGCGCCTACGCTATTCCGTTTCGGCCACCACCCGCGAGCCGCGATCCGGCGAAAAAGAAGGGGATCAGTACTTTTTTATCTCTCGCGCGGAGTTCGATCGGCGCCGCGATGCGGGTGGGTTCCTCGAGTGGCGGGAATATAACGGGAACCTCTACGGAACGCCTCGCGATTTTGTCGAGCGAACCTTGGCTGAAGGCTACGATCTGATCGTAAAGCCCGAAGTCCACGGCGCGCTCGCCATCAAAGCGGCCTATTCCGAGGCGGCCCTGATCTTTCTGCTCCCCGACAAGTTTTCGAACTTGCGCGAGCGCTTGGTCGCTCGGCGGACCGAGACGACCGAGGAGATCGCCCGCCGTTTGGAAATCGCGCATCGCGAAGTGCAGTACATTCGCGAGTTCGACTACATCGTCATCAACGAACAATCGCGTTCGGAAGAAGCCGTGCGCGACTTGGAGGCGCTCCTCCATGCCGAAAAATTTCGCATCCATCGCTACCCCGACGCAACCCTTCAGAAAGTAGAACATTCCTAGTCATGAGTAAAACCGTCTTCGGCGATTTGGACCTCTTGCTCGAGCAGGTCGATTCCAAGTTTAGCCTCGTAAATATCGTCACCAAGCGCGCGCGCCAACTGAATAACTGGATCCGCATCCAGCAGCTGCCGGCGACCGAACGCCGCGAGTACTACGTCAGTGAGCCGCTGGTCGACAAAGATGAGATCAACCCCAACAAACCCGTCTCGATCGCGCTCGACGAGATCGCCGAAGGGCGCATTGCATATCACCGGCCCAAAGAGGGCGTAAAGTAGGCTCGCGGTTGTACTCCGCTACGACCGGGTAATATTATGTGTGGCATTGTCGGTTATATTGGCGAGCGCGATAGCGTGCCGATCATTATGGAAGCGTTGGCGCGGTTGGAATATCGCGGCTACGATTCGGCCGGCATTGCGGTAATCGATGCCGCTGGAGCTCTAACGGGTTCTAAAGCTGAGGGGAAATTGTCGCGCTTGGCGGAGCGCTTGCGCAACGGCGAAGCGTTGCACGGGAAAGTCGGCGTGGGACATACCCGCTGGGCCAGTCACGGGCGCCCCTCGGATGCCAACGCGCATCCGCACATGGATTGCAGCGGCAGGATCGCCGTGATTCACAACGGGATCATCGAGAATTACGCTCCGTTGCGCGCCAGGTTGATAGAGCTAGGACACACCTTTAAGAGCGAGACCGATACCGAAGTGATCGCGCACCTCATCGAGGTCAACTATGACGGCGATTTGGCAGCGGCCCTGCGCAAGACGCTGGCAGAGCTGCGCGGCGCGTATGCCCTGGGCGTGATCTCCTCGGACGATCCCGAGCATTTGATCTTCGCACGCAACGGCGCCTCGCCGCTGGTCGTGGGCATCGGCGAGGGCGAGATGTTCGTCGCTTCTGACACGCCCGCGATCTTGCAGTACACGCGCAAACAAATCATTTTGCAAGAAGGCGAGATGGTCGTGGTCGGGCGAAACGGCTGGGATTTGACCGACTATTTCGGCAACCCGATTTATCGCGACATCATGCAAGTGACCTGGGACGCGACTTCGGCTGAAAAAGACGGCTTCAAGCATTTCATGCTCAAGGAAATGTTCGAACAGCCCAAGGTTATCAAGGAAACGCTGACCGGCCGCGTCGACGAGTCGGGCGAAGTGAAACTCGAGGAAGAGTTGGGCGGAATACCGGCGCAGTACTTGCGCGAGATCAGCAAGATCGCGATTACCGGCTGCGGGACGGCGTATCACGCGGGCATGGTCGGGATGTACCTGCTCCGTTCGCTGGTGCATCTGCCCGTTGAGATGGAGCTGGCTAGTGAGTTTCGCTACGGCGATCCGGTCATCGATCCGACCGCATTGACCATCGCGATGTCGCAGTCGGGCGAAACCGCCGACACGATGGAAGCCGTCAAGATCGCCAAACAAAAAGGCAGTCGCGTCCTGGGCATCTGCAACGTGCTCGGCTCGCACCTCACGCGCGTCGCCGATAGCTCGCTGTTCACCCGCGGCGGCCCCGAGATCGGCGTCGCGGCAACCAAGACGTACGTTTCTCAAGTAACCGCGATGACGCTGTTCGCGTTGTATCTGGCGCGCGTGCGCGGGACCGCGCCGACCGAACGCCTGCGCGCGATCGCGCGGGATTTCAAGTTGCTGCCGGCCGCCGTCGACGTCGTTCTCAACACCTCGGATGCCGTGCGCCGCGTAGCCAAGGAGTTTCGCAAAGCCAAGAGCGTCTTGTTCCTGGGGCGCTACATCAACTTCCCGACCGCGCTGGAAGGCGCGCTCAAGCTCAAGGAAATTTCCTACATCCACGCCGAGGGCTACGCCGCGGGCGAAATGAAGCACGGCCCGATTGCACTGCTCGATTCGACCGTTCCGGTCGTCGGCGTGATGACCGATGGCCGCGTGCGCGAAAAGATCCTTTCGAACTTGGCCGAGTCAAAGGCGCGCGAAGCTCCCATCATCGTGGTCGCCAATCACGGTGATGAAGAAGCCCAGGCGATCGCCGATCACGTCTTCTGGGTACCCAAGGTCGACGAGTTGCTCTCGCCGATCGTCAACGTGATCCCGCTGCAATTGCTGGCCTACCATATCGCCGACCTCGAAGGCAAAGACGTCGATCAACCGCGCAACTTGGCAAAAACGGTTACGGTCGAATAAGTAGAGGAGAAAAACATTGAATCGGTTTACTCGTCCGTTGATCCTTCTCGCCGCTCTAGCCGCGTGCGCGCTGCCTTGGGTCCCGGCATCGTCGGCGGGCGTGCGCCACGTCGTCGTGGTCAACTTGTTGCCGGCCCCCGCATCGGTTGCCTTGGAACAAGGGCCACGCCACATGGCCGTAGCCACTGGCGCGATCGAATCCAAGAGGGATCGCACGTTCGATATTCCCGAGGGCACGACGACTCTTGCGGCCAGCTCGAGCGCATGCGCCTCGGCTAAGCACCTTGCGTTACCGACCCAGGCAAACGTTCGCGTCGTCATTAATACCGGCTGCGCCCTCAGCATTCAATGATTCGCAGCGACGGGCGCAGGCCCGATGAACTTCGCCCGGTGACCATCGAGCCTAACGTCCTGAAGTTTGCCGAGGGCAGCGCGCTGATCGTCGTCGGCGACACGCGTGTCCTATGTGCGGCCACGTTGGAAGAACGCGTTCCGCACTGGATGAAGGGCCGCGGCACCGGCTGGGTGACGGCCGAATATGCGATGCTGCCGCGCGCGACCACCGAGCGGACGCAGCGTGAATCGTCCAAGGGCAGAGTCGGCGGTCGAACGCACGAAATTCAGCGCGTCATCGGTCGCGCGCTGCGGGCGGTGGTCGATTTTGCAAAGCTCGGGGAGCGAACGCTGTGGATCGATTGCGACGTCCTGCAGGCCGACGGCGGGACGCGCACCGCCGCGCTGACCGGCGCCTACGTCGCCTTGGCGCTGGCCTTGGGCAAGCGCTTTGACCCCTCGGACGGCAAGACGTGGCCCCTGACCGCGGCCATCGCCGCCACCAGTGTCGGGATCGTCGACGGGCGCCCGTTGCTCGACCTGGCGTATGACGAGGATAGCCGCGCACACGTCGATATGAATGTGGCGATGACAGACGCTCACCGCTACGTCGAAATTCAGGGCACGGCCGAAGCCGCACCGTTCGACCGCGCCGAGCTGGACGCGCTTTTGGGGCTGGCGCAAGCGGGTATTCTCTCGCTGTTCGAGGCCCAGCGCGAGGCGCTGGAGGCTGCGAGACTGAAACAGCGAGCGCATGCCGGTTGATCCGACGTTATTGCGGAGCCTGGTGGAGCGCGTCGGCGCGTTCCACCTCACCGATCGCTCGATGCTGACCGCCCAGCGATCGATCGAAGCGGCTTTGGCGCAAGGCGACGTCCCTCAAGCGCAGATACGAACGTACATGGGCGCTGTTGCCCATTATTTCGAGGGCTTCGAGCGCGAAGCACGCGGCCATCTCCGTGACGTCGACCGGCGGATCGAACACGCCAATCAGGTGGTCTTTAACCTGAGCGCCGAACGCGCCGTCGCCGTCAAGCGCATCGAAGCCACCGCCGGCGTCCGGGCGATGCTCGCGACGTCGTACGAGACCGCCGCCCGGTGAAGGTCCTCGAGAAATTCGGACGCAGCACGATCGGCTTCTTTGAGTACGCGGGAGGCATTACCGAATTGGCCGGCGAGTCCGCCAGTTTTATCGGTAAGCTCCGGATTCGCTTCGCCGAGACGATTAGCCAATGTTACCTGTTGGGCGTTCAATCGCTCATCATCGTTCTGCTCACGTCGCTGTTTACCGGGATGGTGTTTTCCCTGGAGTCTGCCCAACAAGCGGTGCAGTACGGCGTCGGAAGCTTGGTCGGCGGCGCGGTCGCCTACACCTCGGTGCGCGAACTGGGACCGATGCTGTCCGCGGTCGTGGTCGCCGGTCGCGTCGGCGCCGCAATCGCTGCCGAACTTGGTTCGATGGTGGTTACCGAGCAGATCGAAGCGCTGCGCTCGATGGGACTGGCGCCGGCGCGCTTTCTGGTCGTCCCCCGGTTGCTCGCGCTGCTCGTGATGCTCCCATTGCTGGCGATCTTTGCCGACGTCGTTTCGATCGTCGGCGGAATGTGGATCGCCGGCGCATACGCGCATATCGGCACCGCCGACTTCATCGCTTCGGCTCGCCAGACCATCGGCTTTGAAGACGTCGTCAAGGGCTTGTTAAAATCCGTCGTTTTCGGGCTGATCATCGCGCTGGTCGGATCCTATCAAGGGCTTTCGACGCGCGGCGGAGCGGCCGGCGTGGGCAAGGCAACAACGGGGGCGGTAGTTATCTCGATCATCTCGATTTTTATCACGAACTTCATCATGTCGGCCCTGCTGTATGGCGCCTGACCTTTCTATGCCCAATACCCTTGCCCGGCTCGACGATGTCTCGCTCTTTTACGGCGAGAAGATCGTCCTCAAGAATTGCAACCTGGATATCGTCGAGGGTGCGATCACCTGCGTCATCGGCCTTTCGGGTGCGGGCAAATCCACGATCCTGCGCCTCCTGGACGGCTTGCGCCCGCCCGACGCCGGACACGTCTACATCCGCGATCGCGATCTCTGCCACATGTCCGAGACCGAAATCAATACCATTCGCGCGAAGATCAGCTTGTCGTTTCAGTTTGCGGCGCTGCTGGATAGCTTGAGCGTCGGCGAGAACGTCGCGTTGCCGCTGCGTGAGAACACGGCCCTGCCCGAAGCCGAGATCAAGCAGATAGTCTTGGACGCGCTCGACAGCGTCGGGCTCTCGCATACCTACGACAACCTTCCAAGCGAACTCTCGGGCGGGATGCTCAAACGCGCGGGTTTCGCGCGCGCGATCGTCATGCGCCCCGAACTTGTGCTCTACGACGAACCGACAACCGGGTTGGATCCGATCGTTACGCACCTCATCACCGACATGATCGTTCGGCTACGCCAGAAGCTGGGCGGTACGGCAGTCGTCATCTCGCACGACCTGCAGTCGATCTTTATGATGGCCGACTACGTCGCCATGTTGTTTGAAGGAGCGATCATCGCTTATGGCACCGTCGAACAGGTCAAACAGTCGCTCAACCCGATCGTCCAACAGTTTCTCCAAGGGTCCGAAGTCGGACCGATTCCGATTTAGGGAGACGGCACTATGAATAAACAGGCACAGGTCGGCCTCTTCGCAGTATTCGCGATGCTGCTGCTCTTCGGCGTGTTTTACGTGATCACGGATTTCGGTACGCGCCATAACGGCTATCGGATCGGCATCCATTTCACCAGCGCGGCCGGCTTGAGTACGGGAGCGCTGGTCTACTTCAGCGGCGTGACCGTCGGCACGGTCGACTCCATCGTGCTCCAACCCGACAATACGGTATCGGTGATTCTGGCCGTCAACAAGGAGGTCGACATTCCAACGCATTCCAAATTTCTAATTCAAGCCCCGCTGACCGGCTCTCCGGCCATGGTGATCGTGCCGCCGCTGCCCGGCCAACGTCGCGAGGACGAGACCAACCTCGCGCGCGAAGTGCTGCCCGTTTCCGAACAGGCGCAAGGCACCGACAGTGCGACGGTCGCCGACCTCTTGGAACAGGGCCAAGGCGAAGTGCGCCGCATGGACAAGGTGCTCGCCGACATCGAAACTCGCGAACCAAAACTGCTCGACACGGTCCAAGCAACTCTGCTCAACGCCAATCGGTCGGTTTCGATGCTTTCAGCGCAGGCTGCATCGATCGCCGCTTCGTTGCAGTCCAGCCTCAGCGTGGCCAGCGCCAACATCGTGGACCTTACCGGATCGCTCGATAAGACCGTTGGCGGCAACACGTCGCGCATAAACGCGATTATGACGCAACTAGATCAGACGTCGCGCTCGCTCAATGCTTCGTCGCACTCGCTGCAGCAACTGGCTACGAACCCTGACCTTCATACGTCGATCGTCGCGACAGCCAAGAACATTCAAGATACGACTCAAACGATCGCCGAACTGACCCAAGACATCCGGACGCTCACGGGTAACCCGCAAACGCAAGCGCAGTTACGCGATACGGTCGCCAACGTTGATGCCGCGTCGCAACGCGCGACCTCGCTGTTGGGCAATTTCGGTGGGGCCTCGAACGTGTACGGCGTCGACGCGGGCGCAACGCCCGCACCGTCGATTCCCGGAGCCAGCCCGTATCCGGCTGAGCCCTATCCGGATGTCAGTCCGGTTCCCAACAGCATCAGCGCGACCAACGCGATCAACCGAGCGAAGTTGAAGGGTCAACTCGGGGGCGTGCTACGCAATCTGGTCGCGATCCAATTGCGCTTGAGCAGTTTGGACAACCAGCGCGCGTGTTGCGCCAACCCGCTGCTCTCGGCGGACCGCGGCCCGCAAACCGACATCAATGCGATCTTTTTGCCCGAGCGCGGAACCAGCGTCGTGCTCGGCGCTAACGACATCGGCTACCGTACCACCGCCAACGCTTACGTGATGCAGTCCTACGGCGGGGGCGTTCGGCTAGGCGGCGGCATCATGTACTCGCGACTTGGCCTGGTCGGTCAGTACAACGCGCGCGCGTTCGGCTTGGAGGGCATGCTCTACGATCTGCGTTATCCAACGCTCGACCTCTACGGAAGGCTCAACATCACCCACGGCGCGAGTTTCTTCGTCGGCCAGCGCGACGTCACGCATGCCGAACGGCGCTCGGTCTATGGTCTGCAACTGCAGTTTTAGCGCCGCCGCGCCGGCGTCCAGGCTCCCAGTCGGCCCGACGCGAAACTTTGCCCATGGATGTTAGCAGGCCGCGGGTCGGCATTATCGGCGCGGGGGCGATGGGAACGCTCTTTGGTTTTCATCTTGCCGAGCAATGCGACGTAACGCTGCTCGATAGCAATGTCGGACTGCTCGAACGCATCGGCAAGGACGGCTTGAGCGTCAACGATCAAAAGGCCCGAAAGGTCGCGATCGCACAGCGGCCCGACGATCTGTTCGAGTCGTCCGTGCTGTTTCTGTTCGTCAAAGCGGTCGATACGCTGCGCGCGTTGCGGCCGTTCGCCGGCGAGCTCAACCCGACCACGCCGGTGGTCTCCCTGCAGAACGGCATCGGCAATGAAGATGCTATCAAGACCGCGCTGGGCGGCTCGGTTCCGGTCGTGCTGGGCATCACGACCGAATCGTCGGCGACGATCAAACCCGGGCGCGCCCGGAGTTCCGAGCAAGGGCATACCATCGTGGGCTCGACGGGCGCCGCTCCCGCAACCTCACGTATGATTGCCGACCTGCTCACGCGCGGCGGCCTGCGCGCGTCGGTCGTTTACGATATTCGCCCGCATCTGTGGGGCAAGCTGGTCGCCAACGCGGCCATTAACGCGCTCAGCGCGTTGCTCGACTGCGAAGCCGGTGCGATTCAACGGGACCCTAATGCGGCGCATCTGGCCGAAGCCCTAGCAGAAGAAGCGGCCGCCGTCGCAGCCGCACTTAAGATTAACCTTCCGTACGTCAATCCGTGGCAATACGTTACCGAAGTGATCTCGCTGGGGGCCGACGCCAAGAGTTCGATGGCCTTCGATCTGGAGTCGGGCCACCAAAGTGAGATCGATCACATCAACGGCGCGGTCGTCGCTGCCGGCCGGCGCTGCGCGGTCCCGACACCCTACAACGACGCGATGGTACGTCTGGTCAAAGCCCGCGAGTCGCTGCGCTAGACCCTGGGCGGTTCTTTCTTAGTGAGCGTGGCCGGCGTGGTTCGCCGCCGCTACCGGGATGCTCGCAACGCGCACGGCATCGCCGAGCAAAGTGGAGGCGTCGGCAAGTCCCCCTGCTCCGCTCGCAGTCCAGCGCGCGCGGACGCTGGCGCCGCGATCGAGCATCAGCTCCGTCTCGCCGCCGTCCGTGGTCGATCGAAACAGGGCGAGCGCGGCCCGAACATCGTCTGAGACTTCGACGATCGAGGGGGCCTTCTCGGTTGACGGGCCGAGCCCTCCCC
>DATKGB010000003.1:0-20775 GCA_035544315.1 Verrucomicrobiia bacterium | reverse complement strand
GCGAGCCAGCGGGGAGAGGATGACCGGGTGGCCGCCGACGCCGGCGTCGACGGGGAAGGCGATGTCGTAGTTTCCGGCCTGGGCGGCGATGCGATCCAGGAGGGCTCGGGTGATCAGCGGCTTGTCGCCTAAGAGGACCGCCAGCCGGTGGGCCGGGTCGATCGCCGCGTCGGCCAATTTGAGCGAACGGGTCATCCCGGCGTCGGGATCGTCGTTCACAAGCGCGAGCACGTCGGGCCGCTCCGAAGCGATGGCCGCGTTGTCGGGGTTGACCACCAAGACCGTCGGGAGATGCTCGCAGGCGTGTAGGACGCGCTCCAGCATTGGGACGCCCGCGATTTTCAGGCTTAGCTTGTTGTCGCCCATGCGGGTTGACCGGCCGGCCGCGAGGACGACGGCAGTGAGTTGTGGCGCTGGTTCGACTTCGGACCAAGGGCCTAGGTTCACCATGACACAGGGCTTAGCATGACAGGTGGCCTCGGAGGGGGCCGGCGCCTCCGGTGAGGCGGCCGCCGGGACGGCCGTGGCGTTGGGCGACGATCTCGGCGGCGATGGCGATGGCGGTTTCTTCGGGGGTTCGCGCGCCGATGTCCAGCCCGATTGGGGCGCACAGTCGGGCTAGTTCGTCGGGCGTGGCGCCCGCCTGGGTCAGCAGCTCGAGCCGGCGCGCGTTGGTTGCGCGGCTGCCCATCGCGCCCACATAGCCCGCGCGGGTTCGGAGCGCCGCCAGCAGCAGCGGAATGTCGAACTTCTCGTCGTGCGTGAGCGCCACGATCGCGGAGCGTTCGTCGACGGGCGCGCCGGCTAGAAACTCGTGCGGCCATGCGACGACCACGCGATGCGCGTCGGGGAAGCGCTGGACGGTTGCAAATGCGGCCCGAGCATCGCAAAGGGTGACGTGAAATCCGATCGCGCGACCGATTCGGACCATTGCTTGGGCGAAGTCAATCGCACCGAACACATACATTTCGGGGCGCGCGCAGACGCGTTCCAGAAAGATTTCAACCGCGCCATGCGTTTCGGGGAGCGCGTTTCCGTCGCGGGCTTCTTGGCTGACCGCGGCGTCGAGCTCGGGCGTGCCGAGCGTTCCGACGAGTCGATCCTCAAAGATCGCAAGCCTGCGACCCGCATCGCTTGGATCGATCCGCGTCGCGAGTGCCACCAGGCCGTCGCGTTCTTGCAGGGCGGCGCAGAACGTCTCATCGAGCCGCTCGACTAGGATGCGCAAGGTTCCCCCGCACGTCAAACCAACGGCCAACGCGTCGGCATCGCTCAGCCCGTAACGCACGATGCGGGCGACGCCGTCGCGCCGGACTGCGGTGGATTCTTCGACCAGAGCGGCTTCGACGCAGCCGCCGCTGATCGACCCGGCCAAGCGGCCGTCGTCGCAGACCGCGAACGACGCGCCCGGGTCGCGCGGCGCCGAGTTTTCGACGCCGACCAGCGTTGCCAATGTTACGACGTGTCCGTCGCGCTGCCAAGCGCGGATGGTTTGGATGAGGTCCAGCACGATTGACATGGCTTCCACGAGGCGGTGGTGAACCCCGCGAAGATGTGGTGGCGTACCTACCTTCGACCGACGAATCTGTCGCAAGCCTTCGACCTGTTGGCCGAGCACGGTTCGCGCGCGCGGGTCGTCTCGGGCGGGACCGACGTCCTAGTCGAGTTGCAACGCGGGATCAAACCGACGGACACCTTGATCGACATCACCGCGTTGGACGAACTGCGCGGCGTGCGCCGCGAAGGCGATGAGATCGTCTTTGGCGGCCTGGCGACGCACAACGACGTTCTGGCGTCGCCCGATTGTGTCGAGTCACTGCTGGCGCTGGTGCAAGCGTGCGTCGAAGTCGGCGCACCGCAAATCCGCACGCGTGGAACGCTCGCGGGCAATATCGTCACCGCCTCTCCGGCCAACGACACGATCGTTCCGCTGGTGATGCTGGGGACCAACATCGTGCTCGGCAGCGTTCGGGGTGCGCGTATCGTCCACATCGATGACTTCTTTACGGGCTTCCGGTCCACGGTGATGCAACCCGACGAGTTGATCACGCAGATCCGCGTGCGCGCGATGAAATCCGGCGAGCGCGGCATCTTCTTGAAGTTGGGTCTGCGGCGCGCGCAAGCGATTTCGGTTATCAGCGTGGCTGCAGGTATCGGCCGCGACGGCGATCGCATTCACACCGCACGCATCGCGCTGGGTTGCGTCGCACCGACGATCGTGCGCGTGCCAAAAACCGAGGCGTTCCTGGTCGGAAAAACGCTCGATAGCGCGACGATCGAATGTGCCGCGAGCATGGCGGTACAAGAAGTGTCGCCGATCGACGACGTCCGAGGTTCGGCCGACTACCGCAGGGAGACCGTTGCGGTGTACGTCGCGCGAGCGTTGGAGCGGATTGCACAAGATCGCTGCGCCGATGGCCTGTCGCGCGATCCCGTGTTGCTCGATACCGGAAAACGCTCCGGTCCTTCGCCGGCATTTACCGGCACGATCGACGTCACCATCAACGGCACGCGGTACGCGTTGGCACATTGTGCGCGCAAGACGTTGCTCAACGCCGTCCGCGACGAGGCCGGGTTGACCGGTTCGAAAGAAGGCTGCGCCGAGGGTGAATGCGGCGCGTGCACGATGTGGCTGGACGGACAAGCGGTAATGTCGTGCCTGGTTCCCGCCGCGCAAGCGCACGGCAAACGGCTGACGACGATCGAGGGTTTGGCCGATGGCGATCGGCTGCACCCGCTGCAGCAGGCCTACATCGATAGCGCGGCCGTGCAGTGCGGCTACTGCATTCCGGGCATGCTCATGGCGGGCGCCAAGGGATTGCAAGAATTTCCGTCCGCGACGTTGGAGCAGCATCAAAGCGCGATCAGCGGCAATCTCTGCCGTTGCACCGGTTACCGCAAAATTCTCGATGCCATGATTTCGGTAACGCGCTGATGTCGTTGATTGGCAAATCGGAACCGCGGCACGATGCGCTGGGCAAGGTGACGGGCGCGGCTAAGTATCCGGCTGATTTGGTCAAGGATGACATGGTGAAGCTCAAGGTGGTGTTTGCCAATCGCCCGCACGCAAAGATCCTGTCGATCGATGCGAGCGCGGCGTTGGCGCATCCGGGAGTCGTCGCGGTGTTCACCGCGGCCGACGTTCCGTACAATCGCTTCGGCTTGGTCGAAGCGGATCAGCCGCTGTTGTGCGACGGGAAGGTGCGTTTCTGGGGTGACCGCGCGGCGCTGGTGGCGGCGGAAACCGCCGAGGCCGCAGAAGAAGGCGCCAATCTCGTGCGGGTCGAGTACGAAGATTTGCCGCCGGTGCTCGACGCGCTGACGGCGGCCGCGTCTGCCACGCTGGTGCACGAGGATCGCGAGAGCAATCTGCTGGGGCACGTCTGCATTCGCAAGGGCGATGTCGACGCGGCGTTTGGGCAGTGCGACGTCGTGCTCGAAGGCGACTTCGAAACCGGATGGCAGGAGCACGCCTACCTCCAACCCGATGCCGGAATCGCCTACTACGAAGGCGACAATCTGGTCGTCGAAACCGCTGGCCAGTGGCTGCACGAAGACGTTCGCCAACTCGCCGCTATGTTCGAACTGCCCGAAGAGCGGATGATCGTTCGCTATGCTACGATCGGCGGCGCGTTCGGCGGTCGCGAAGATCTCAATGTTACGCCGCTGTTGGCGCTGGCCACGTTCAAACTCAAACGTCCGAGCGCGATGGTCTGGAGTCGCGACGAGTCGATTATCGCGCATCATAAACGTCATCCGTATTTCATCCACGGGAAGTGGGGCGCGCGCAAAGACGGCAAGATTCTGGCCGCGCAGACGACCCTGACCGCCGACGGCGGCGCGTACGCATCGACGAGCGTCGAAGTCCTCAAAGGCGCCACGTTGTTTGCCAGCGGTTGCTACGACGTCGACAACGTCGCCTCGGACGGTTACGTCGTTTACACCAACAACATTCCGTGCGGCGCGTTCCGCGGCTTCGGTGCGCCCCAGGCGCACTTCGCCGCCGAAACGATGGTGACGCGGTTGGCGCACGCGCTAGATCTCGATCCCTTCGAGATTCGGCGCCGCAATATGTATCGCGAGGGCTCGATCGAACCGACCAACCATCCGTTGCCCCAAGGCGTCGGCGCGATTCCAACCCTCGAGCGCTGCGCGCAAGAAGCCGGCGCGCGCTTGGGTTATGGTTTGCCCGACGCTTCGGTGGGCGTGTCGCAAGGTGGGGCGCATCTCAAACGCGGCGTGGGCATCGCCTCGGGCATCAAGAACGTCGGCTACTCGTTCGGTTTTCCGGATCAAGCGACCGCGACGGTCGAACTCTTTGGAAGTAAGGAGATCGAACGGGCGGTTTTGCGAATCGGCGCTGCCGACGTCGGCCAGGGTTCGCATTTGATCCTGCGACAGATTTGCGCCGAAACGTTGGGTTGTGCTATGGAACGCGTGGAGATCGTGGCGGACGACAGCATCGAATCGCCCAACGCCGGAAGCGCTTCTGCATCGCGGATGACGTACATGGGCGGCCGGGCCGTGTTCGATGCGGCTACGGCAGCGCGAGCGAAGTTTCCGGGCGACGGTCACGTCGTTGCGACGCAACAGTTCCGGCCGACACCGACCACGCCGATCGATCCGCTGACGCACGCGGGTACGCCGAACTTCTGCTACGGCTACGTTTCGCAAGCCGTCGAAGTCGAAGTGGACACGCGCACCGGGCAGGTTCGAATTTTGCGCATCGTCAGCGTGCACGACGTCGGCAAAGCGATCAACAAACAGCAGGTCGAAGGCCAGATCGAGGGTTGTTTAGCCCAAGCCGTCGGTTACGTCTTAACCGAGAATATGATTTGCCGCGACGGCAAGATTCTTACACCGTACTTCAGCACGTATTTGTTGCCGACGACGCTGGATATGCCGACCGAGGTCTTCCCGATCATTCTGGAGGGAGCCGATCCGCACGGGCCGTACGGCGCGCGCGGCATGGCCGAAATGCCGCTCGTTCCTTTTGCTGCAGCCGTCGCGGGCGCGATTCACGCCGCGACCGGCGCTTGGATAACGCAGTTGCCGATGACACCCGAACGGGTGCTACGCGCCCTGCGCGAAGGAGCCGGCGGCAGATGGCGAGCTTGACGGAGCGGAGCACACCAGCGGGACGCGAACATCATCACGACGGCAACCGGGCCTAGTCTACGAATGTGGTCGCTGGCTCTGGAACTATAGTTAGTTTACGAGGATCGAGATAAACTGCTTATAGCCGGAATCGCCCAAATCCAGTACGTTGCGCTATTCGGCTGATTGAACAGTATCTCGCGGTCGCATGCGTGCCTACCCATCGAGCGCAACACGGCGTCGATCGCTCGAACGCCGCCGGAAGAGAGGGCATGCTTCAACAATCGCGAGATCGCGTTCACGAACACAGTTCAGATATTCGTGCCGGAGTCAATATAGGTTAGGCGCCGCGGCGGCCATGCAGACGTTCCACCAATTCAGTCGTATCGAGGCCTTGTTCTTTCATGAAGGCCCTCGTGGCGTAATTCAATTCTTCAAAATTTTTCCAAACTTTATCGCCGATCATGCGACGATGGATCTCTACGACGGGCTGCAGCGAATCCCACATGACGGCGATACGCCCCGAAGCCACCATGTAGAGCACCTCTTTTTCGACGAAACCTTTCTTTTGATAGAAACCAATACGCTCGAAGCAGCGCAGCACCATGAGCTCCGGATGTTTGGCTTCGTCGACGCCTCCCAGGAGAGCGACCTCCTCTCGAAAATCCGCATCTTTCATTCGGACTGAAAGCTCGAACTGCACGAAGCGGCGCGCTTCGGCCTGCGCGGGGCCGTCGAGCTCTTTGAAGACCTCCAGCGCTCCCTCGAACTGCGTCGCCTTACGCAATTGTTCCAACTGCTCGCCGGCGGCGCGCGCATGCTCGGCAGTCAGCCGGACCTCACGCATTGCCACCAGCGCGGTAACGGCAATCACGACGCCCGTGAAGGCGGTGCTCAAGGCGGTGAGGGCTTCCCAGTTCATCTTGACCCGGAGCGAGCAGAAAAAGTAGCCGTGGTTAAATATATCATCGGGTATTCCGCATATGGACTAGCCTTTTTAACTAGAATGCCGGTCGCCCTGCTCGCGGAGCACGTGTTTCCGCGCGGCTCACGAAGAGCGCTCCCGCTGGCAGCGGTTGTGACGTTCCATCATGCGCGACGTATTTGCCCCAGACAAAGCGTGGTCCAGATCGCGAGTCGAATGGGTCGACAACCAGCGGTAATGATGCGCTGCTGTTGATTTCGTGGCTGGTTCGACTTCGCTCCCTGCGGTCGCTACGCTCACCATGACACAGCAACCCCGGCAGACAGCCTGATAGGTAGTCCGGCCGTTCGGCGTCGAATACTGCGTTGGTGAACTGAAGAGATCATCGCTTCGAAGAGGTGTTGTTATGTTGCGTTCGACCCACGGCTCTAGGCTTACCGGTAACGTGATGCGTGGTGCAATGCTTTCGTTCGCCGCGGTCAGTGCCGTTCTAGTTGCGTCGTGCGGTGGAGGTGGGCGCGTGCTGCCCGCGGGCAGCGCGGGGCTGGTGAACAACACGTTGCCCGGGGCGGCTGCGGCCGGCAGCCTCACCGCGGCTCAAATGAGCGTCGACTTCCCCAAATCGGTCTCGCCCCACTCGATCGTGCCGTTACCGATGCCGGTGACGGCTAAACAGCCGGCCAGCGCGATGACCGCGCTGACGAACGGCCGCAGGGCTCGCATGTCGATCGGGCCGCTGACCTGGACGCAGTTGCCCGGCGCGGCGTCGAGCTTGGCAATCTCGCCCCCCGATGGTTCGGTGTGGGCCCTATCAACGCAGCCGGCGGGTCCGAACAAGTACATCTGGCACTACAACGGCACATGGAACAACGTTCCGGGTCTGGCAGCGAGCATCGCGGTGGATCCCGCCGGGAACTTGTATGCCGTGAACTCGACCACCGGCGGGGTCTACGAATACCCGTACAACGGAACGAGTTGGAGTTCGCTTGGAGGAGGCGCCGGGTGGGTGACCGCCGGTAGGGACCTTTCGGTATACGTGCTTTCAAACGGAAATATCGTCAACGGCAACTCGGCAATCTGGAAATATGCCGGCGGGAACTGGACGCAGGTGCCCGGCGTGGGCTCGCAGATAGCGGGGTCGTTCGACCCGAACGTTCACTCGGTCAATGGCGTCGGCACGATGAACCCCAACGGCTTCTTCATCATCAATTCCGGCGGCTCGATCTACTACTACTCGCCGACGGTGGGGTACCTGGCATTTCCGGGCGCCGCTAGTAGTGTAGGACCGGCGACGGGGGGCTTGTTCGTTCTCGGATACCCGCCTTCGGCAAATGGCGAGGCGCTTTACTACTTCGACTATACGGCGGCGAATTGGACTGCCGAAGCGGGCTCGGGCGTGAGTCTAGCAGCGAACGGCGGCAGCGGCGGCTCGGGACCGCAACTCTACACGATCAACTCGGCCGGTGGAATTTGGACGACGCTGAGCCAGACCGTCGCGTTCACGGTGACGATCGCGACGGCTGCGGGCAATAACGCGACAATTAACAATCCAAAAATGACGCCCGCCAATACGAACATCTACATCTTTGGCAAGACGCCGCCGGGCTCGGCGCCCGCCCAGTGGGTGTACCTCACGAACGCGAGCGGTGCGACCGCGCCCTTCAGCGGCGCCGTTGCGCCGATCCCGTTCTACGGTGGCTCGACGACCTCGGGCAACACGAGTCAGGTCATCCAGCTTCCGCCGCTGGATAGCGCGCGCGTCTATCTGTCGCAAGGTCCGTTGAGCATTACGTCGCAAAGCGGCCCCGCGCCGTGGGCCGACGATGGGTCGCAGAGCACTTTCTTCGACTTCGCCGAGTACACGTGGTTGTCGACGATGAGTACCATCTACGTCGACACTTCGCAGGTCGACGCGATGGGACTTGCGCTTTCGTTCAATCTCGTCGGTGCGCAGAATCAAACGGGCGGGTTCTTAGGCGGCGCGGTCACGCAGGTCTACAACGGGATCCAGGCCCTGCCGTCGCCCAACGCGTGGTCGTTTCTGGCCACCGATCAATGGCCATACCGCGTGCTCGCCCCGGATCCCGTTCAGTATGCTGGAAACCCGTCGGTACCCGGGTTTACTCAGGGGAATTTTCTCGACGCCGCGATTCTCACCGCCTGGAACCAGCATCAGGCACCAAACTGGATCACGGTGAGCTCGGGTGTCCTCGGTACGACGTTCCCGTTATACGGCCAAGTGAACGCGACGACCGAAGATATGAACTTCTACACGTCGGAAAGTGCAACCGGAACGCCGTATGTTGCGATTCCGTCGCTGTTCAGCAACGCGTACGGCTTCACTCAGAGCGCAACGCAGGACGTGATGTTACAAAACGGCCCGTTTTTGCTCCCCGGTTCGGGACCAAATTCCGGCTCTTGGCCGGGGAACGCAACCAACCCGGCAGTGGCCGGTACGATCGGCAACGTCATCTCGACGGCGATGAACCGCGGCATCCTGGGCGCATCGGTAACATGCCCGCCGCCCTCGCCGCTCTTTCCAGGGGCGGCGTACCAGAACCAGTACGCGGCAGCCGTCTGGACCGTCGCGACCAACTCGATATATGGCTACAGCGGGGCTTACAATTTCCCGTACGCCGATCAGTGCGGGTTATCGACGACCAAAACCGACACCGCGCCGCAGACCTTGTCGGTGACGATCAACCAGTCCTGACTCGAGGAGCCCGGGGCGCTGCGGCAGGTGGCCGTTCTCGCAAACGGCTGGTTCAGGGCGTATTGCGGCGGGCGTCCTTGAAGCCGCCGTACGTCAGGTAGACGCCCAGAACGAATGCGAGCGCCACGTCGAAATAGTAGTACTGCTGGTAGGAACTTCCCCAGACGGAGATTCCGGCTGCGGCGGGAGGCGGGAGAAAGAGGAAGAGCAGGCCCTTAAGAAGCGTCAACCAGCCGACCAGCGTTACGATGATCGGCACCGCACCCCCCGACCACACGTTGTGGCTCAGGATCAGCGCCAGCCCCGCGGCGACCACCGCTAAGCCGACAAAGAAGAGGACGGGCGCGTTATTGACGGCAGCCGTCACCATCTGGAGCGTCGCCTGTTTGTTTACGGCCATGGGCAACGCGACCAGGATGCAGTAGATGCCGATGAGTTTGGCGAGAAACGCCGTTCGTTCCGACATGGTTCCCTCCTTGCACTACAATTGTAGTTTTCGGGCTAGTTGGTTGTGTTGGGTGATTAGGGATTGGATGTCTACGCCTATGAACGCGCGGTGTTCGATGCGTGGGTGGCCGTTGATGATGGCGAAGTCGACGTCGGGGGGGCGGCAGAAGAGCAGTGAGGCGAGCGGATCGTGAACGGCACCGCCGGCTAAGTCGAGCGTGTCGAGGCGAAAGCCGATGATGTCGGCGGCCATTCCGGGCGCGAGATAGCCGATGTCGTCGCGGCCCAGAACTTGCGCGCCGCCGCGGGTCGCGAACCAGAGCGCTTCGCGCGCGCCGAGGGCGGCGGGATCGAGCGTACCGACGCGCTGCAAGAGCATCGCTTGCCGTGCTTCCATCAGGAGGTGCGACGAGTCGTTGGACGCCGAGCCGTCGACGCCTAGACCGACGCGGACGCCGGCGGCGCGCAGCGCGGCGATCGGCGCGATACCCGAGGCCAACCGCATGTTCGAACTGGGACAATGCGCGATGCCGGTGCGCGTCGAGCCCAGACGCGAGCATTCATTGGCCGAAGGATGGACCATGTGCGCGTGCCAGACGTCGGGGCCTACCCAACCCAGATCTTCGGCGAGCTCGACCGGACGGCGATCGAAACGTTCGATGCAAAACCGCTCTTCGTCGAGCGTCTCGGCGAGATGGGTGTGCAGATGCACGCCTTTGCTGCGAGCCAGCGCCGCGCTTTCGCGCATCAAATTGGGCGAGACGGAAAACGGAGAACACGGCGCCACGACGATGCGCGTCATCGCATACCGCGACGCGTCGTGATGGCTGTCGATGACGCGCTGGCAATCGGTCAGGATGGAGTCTTCGCTTTCGACCATCGAGTCGGGCGGCAGGCCGCCTTTGGATTGTCCCAGCGACATCGAACCGCGCGCGGCGTGGAAGCGCACGCCCATTTCGCGGGCGACCTCGATTTGATCGTCGACGCGCGATCCGTTGGGCCAGACGTAGGTGTGGTCGAAGGCCGTCGTGCAGCCGGACTTGAGCAACTCGGCCAACGCGATCGCCGTCGAAACGCGCATGGCATCGGGGGTGAGCTTGGCCCAAACCGGATAGAGCGCGACTAACCAATCGAACAGGTTGGCGTCTTGGGTTCCGGGGACGTTGCGCGTCAGGGTCTGGTAGAAATGATGGTGCGTGTTGACCAATCCGGGCATCACCAGCATGCCGCTCGCGTCGACGACCCGGTCCGCGGTCGCGGGCAAATCGGCGGTCGGCCCGATCGTTTCGATGACGTTATCGCGCACAAAAATCGACGCGCCGTCAAGGGCGCGCCACGAATCGTCGAACGTTTCGATGCGATCCGCGTGGCGAATCAGCAGGGTTCTAGACGTCACGACGTTCCCTTCCCGCTCGGGGAGGAACGTCCCTCGATGTGCCTGCATGAGCGCGGAGCGAGCCCGTCGTACTAAACTGGCGTGCATCCCTGCGTCCAACAGGCCCTGGCGACCTACGATCGCTCGAGGCTGACCCTGTGTTCGATCGGAAGTCATTCGGCGCTGGACGTCGCGTTTGGCGCGCGCCAGATGGGCTTGCGCAACTTGGTGGTCAGCGCCAAGGGCCGCGAGCAAACCTACGCGCGCCATTACGGAAGACAAACCTCACCCGAGCGCGGCTGCGTCGATGAGACGGTCGCACTCGACGTTTTTCCGGACATCTTGCGCGACGACGTTCAAGACGAACTGTTCGCCAAGAACGCGATCTTCGTCGCGAATCGCTCGTTTGAAGTTTATCTGCACCAACGTTTTTCTTACGATCAGATCGAGCGCGGGATGCGGATTCCGTTTTTTGGGAATCGCCAGCTGCTGCGAGCCGAAGAGCGCGACGAGGCCGACAATCAGTACGCGCTGATGGCGGCGGCCGGCATCCGCTATCCGCAGCAGTTCGCCGGCGGGGACGATATCGATCGGCTGGTAATGGTCAAGGCTCCGCACGCCAAAGTTTCTTTCGAGCGAGCGTTCTTTTTGTGCTCGTCGCCGGCGGAATACCGCGACGCGGCCGATCGATTGCTGGCCGACGGCACCTTAACGCAGGACGGCCTAACCCACGCGGTTATCGAAGAGTATCTGCTCGGCCCATCCGTCAACCTCAATTTCTTCTATTCGCCGATCCTGGGCGAACTGGAATTGATGGGCACCGATACGCGCCGGCAGACCAATCTCGAGGGGTTTCGTAACGTGCCGCCGTCGTCGCTGGATGCGGTGCGCGACGTCCCGATGCGTCTGGAAGAAGCCGGACATATCGCGACCACGCTGACCGAGTCGATGCTCGAGCGGGCTTTCGAGATGGGCGAACGATTCGTCGCGGCAACCCAAGCGGCCAGCTCTCCGGGCGTCATCGGCCCGTTCGCGCTACAGTGCGCGATCGTTGCCGGGCCCCCCAAGGCATTCGTCTGCTACGACGTCTCTTTGCGCATCCCAGGGTCGCCCGGGACGCGTTATACTCCGTACTCAGCCTATCGCTGGGGGCGCGACCTTTCCGTCGGCGAACGAATCGCCATGGAAGTCGTCTTCGCTCGCGACGGCGATCGACTCGTTGAAATTCTTACTTGAAGAACCGGAGGAACCACATGCGTCTTATCGCCGCCTGTCTTGCGATCGCCCTGTTCGTAGGTTTGCAATCGCCGATGCCGGCCGCCGCGGATATCGCGTCGGTATGTACCGGATCGGGCGCCGGGACTGCAGTCGTTGCGGCATGCACCGCGCTGATTGCATCCGGAAAGCTCGACAAGGATAGCACCGTCGTGGCCTACGTCAGCCGCGCCAACGCGTATGAAGCTCTCGGGCAGCACCAGAAGGCCGTCGACGACTACACGCAGGCCATCGCTATCAAGCCCAGCGCCGACCTGTATTTTTATCGCGCCTACGCCAACGAACAGTTGGGTCAGGATGCTCCTTCGATCGCCGACTACAGTCAAGCGATCCTCCTGAAACCCGACTACCTGCTGGCGCTAACGCGGCGCGGATATGCATATCTGCGCGGACACGACTACCCGCATGCCGCCGCGGATTTCAACGCGGCGTTAGCGCTCAACCCCAGCGCTCCGTTGGCGGTGAACGGGCGCGGGCTGGCCTACCAGGGCGCCGGCAAATACGATTTGGCGATTGCGGATTTCGGGACGATCATCGCAGCCGGCCCGGATATCGACGCCTATCGGAACCGCGCTAATACGGAGTTCTATCTGGGTCATGTCTCCGATGCCGCGCTAGACTTCGGACACGTCGCCGCGCTCAAAACCAGCGATCCTATTCCGGTGATCCTGCAGCACATCGCGCGTTTGCGCGCGGGCCAGAGCGATCCCGATTTTGCAACGGCGACGGCCTCATTCGATCAAACTGCGTGGCCCGCAGCCGTCATCGCGCTGTTTTTGGGCAAGGGCACCGAACCGGCGGTCTTCGCGCAAGCAAACGGCGCGCAGCAATGCCAGGCCCAGTTCATGATCGGCGAGTGGTACGCAACCCAAAAGCAATTCGGGACCGGCGTTATCAACTTCACGCAGGCAAGCCAGCTGTGTTCGTACGGAACGTTTGAATATCAGGCATCGCTCTCGGAGATGCAACGCTAAATCGATGGAGGTTACCGTGACCAATCAAACGGCGCCGGAGCGCGCTGGGGCAATCACGTTTAAAGGCCAGCCGATGACACTGCTCGGACCCGAACTCAACGCGGGCGAGCCGGCGCCCGCATTTCATCTAACCGGCGCCGGTCTTTCGGACGAAACGCTCGACACCATCACCGACGGCGGCAAGCGTGCCGCGCTGCTGATCGTCGTTCCGTCGCTCGATACCGGCGTTTGCTCGCTGGAGTCCAAGACGTTTAACGCGCGTATCGCAGAGTTAGGCAGCGGCGTTGCGGCGTACGTGGTTAGCCTGGACTTGCCGTTTGCGATGGGCCGTTGGGCGGCCGCAGAAGGCGAGGTCAAGCTCGGCATGTTGTCCGACTATCGCACGCACGAATTCGGCTACGCATACGGCGTGCGGATTAAGGAACTCGGGCTGTTGGCGCGCACGATCTTCGTGATCGGCAAGGACAAGACCGTGAAGTATGTCGAGCGCGTCCCAGAAGTGACCGATCAGCCCAGCTACGACGCCACGATTGCAGCCGCCAAGGCGGCCGGACAATAAACGCGACGTGACCGTCTTCATCCTCGATTTCGGGGCGCAATACAGTCAGTTGATCGCGCGGCGAACGCGCGAGCAGGGCGTCTATTGCGAAATCGTCCCTTACGACACGTCGTGGGCGACGCTGTCCGCGCGCAAGCCGGCGGCGATCGTGCTTTCTGGCGGTCCCGAATCGACGATGGTGCCCGGAGCGCCGGACTTGGACCCGGCGATGCTCACCAGCGGCGTGCCGATCTTGGGCATCTGTTACGGGATGCAGTTGCTCGCCCGTCATTTAGGTGCGGAGTTGGTCAAGCTCGATCACGCGGAATACGGCCCGGCCGTTTTGCAGTTGGCCGACGCGCGATCGCCGCTGTTCGAAGGCGTGGAGGCCGAATCGCGGGTGTGGATGTCGCACGGCGATTCGGTGACCAAACTTCCCGACGGCTTTACGGGGTTGGCTTCGACGGCACGGTGTACGGTCGCGGCGATGGGCGACGCGCGCCGTAAGATCTACGGCACGCAGTTTCACCCCGAAGTAGTACACACCGAATTCGGTCGAGCGTTGCTTGGGAACTTCTTGCATACGATCGCCGGGATTGGCAACGATTGGAAGATGGAGTCATTCGTCGTTACCGCGACTGCAGAGATTCGCCGGAAGGTGGGATCGGACAAGGTGATCTGCGCGTTGTCGGGCGGCGTCGATTCGGCGGTTGCGGCGACCTTGGTCGCGCGCGCGATCGGCGAACAACTGACCTGCGTCTTCGTCGATCACGGATTGTTGCGCAAAGGCGAAGCCGATGCGGTCGTTGCGGCGTTTCGCGACGTGCTTCACCTCGACGTGATCGCCGTCGACGCCCGCAAGCGCTTTCTGGATAAACTCGCCGGGGTCGAGGACCCCGAACGCAAGCGCGTCATCATCGGGCACGAGTTCATCGCGATCTTCGAAGAAGAAGCCGCTAAGATTCCGGGCGTCAAGTATCTCGTTCAGGGAACGCTCTATCCCGACGTCATCGAATCCAAGACGCCCGATAGTAAGGTCGGCCACAAGATCAAGTCGCACCACAACGTCGGCGGTTTGCCCGAGCGGATGAACTTCGCGCTGATCGAGCCGCTGCGCGCGTTATTTAAGGACGAAGTGCGCGCGCTGGGGCGGGTGCTCGGCTTGCCCGAACCGATCGTGGCCCGCCAGCCGTTTCCGGGGCCCGGTTTGGCCGTTCGCGTGATCGGCGATATCACGCAAGAGCGCTTAGCCGTCCTCCGCGAAGCCGATGCGATCGTCTGCGCGGAGATCGAAGCGGCGACGCTCGACCCGCGGCCCTGGCAATACTTCGCCGTGCTGACGCCCGTGAAATCGGTCGGGGTTATGGGCGATGGGCGCACCTATGCCAATTTGGTCGCCGTGCGTGCGATCACCAGCGAAGACGGCATGACGGCGGATTGGGCGCGACTTCCGCACGCGCTGCTCGAGCGTATTTCAACCCGTCTGGTCAACGAAGTTGCGGGGATCAATCGCGTGGCCTACGACATCACCTCCAAGCCGCCCGCGACCGTGGAGTGGGAATAGCCCGCATGCGCGTTTTGGTGATCGGAAGCGGCGCGCGCGAGGATGCGTTGTCGTGGCGTCTGGCCCAATCGGCGTCGTGCGAAACCGTCGTCGCATCGCCGGGCAATGCCGGTACGGCGTCGCGCGGCGAAAACTGGGGTATCCCGCCGACCTACGGCAAACGTTTGATTGCGCGCGCGCTTGCCGAGAAGATCGATCTGGTCGTGATCGGCCCCGAGACGGCGATCGCGTCGGGCTTAGCCGATAAGATGCGCGAGGCCGGATTACGCGCCTTCGGCCCGAATCGTTCGAGCGGGCGGTTGGAATCGTCCAAGATCTTTTCCAAGCGTTTTATGGAGCGCCACGGCGTGCCGACGGCGCGCGCGAGCGTCGTGCATTCCGTCGCGACGGGTCGCAAGGCGTTGGCGGATTGGTCCGGCGGCGTCGTGGTAAAAGCCGACGGCCTGGCCGCGGGCAAGGGTGTGGTCGTGTGCGACGACAAGGTCGTGGCGCTCGAGGTGCTCGGGCAGTGGTATGGCGAGCAGAAGATTCCCGGCGGCGGTGCGGACGTATTGCTCGAGGAGCGACTGGAAGGCCGCGAGGTCAGCGTGTTTGCGCTCGCCGACGGTCGCGCGATGGTGCCGATGGCGGCGGCATGCGACTACAAGCGCGCCGGCGACGGTGACAGCGGCCCGAACACCGGCGGGATGGGCGCCTATTCGCCGCCGCGCGATTTCCCGATCGATATGTACGATCAAGTGCGCGAACGAGTCCTCTCGCCGGTTTTGCGCGGATTGCTTGCCGAAGGCGAGACGTATATCGGCATCTTGTATTGCGGCATCATGTGGACGGCCGACGGTCCTAAGGTCATCGAGTTTAACGTGCGGTTCGGCGATCCCGAAGCGCAGGTATTGGTGCCGCGCATCAACGGCGATTTCGCGGCGTTGCTGGCGTCGGCTGCCGATGGAGCGATGGACGTCAGCCTGGCGACGCTGTCGCATCGCGCGTGCGTCGGTGTGGTGCTCGCGACACCGGACTATCCGCGCAGCGCGACGCCGTTGAGCGGCTTGAACGCCGATGTGTCGTTGCCGATGGACTGTCAAGCGTTTTGGGGTTCTACCGAGTTGGTGGACGGCGTCGTGAATGCGTCGGGAGGTCGCGTCCTGACCGTGACGGCCTTAGGCGACGACCTCGCACAGGCGCGGACGCGCGCTTACGACGCGGTCAAGCTCTTAGCGGGTCGTCTGGGCACCCGCGAACTCAGCTTTCGAACCGATATCGCGCGCTAGGCCATCCTCGCGGGCCGCCCTCAAGCCGTGCTACGCTTGACATAATACGGATAGCTATTCCGTCCGAATCAACGACCAATGGCGCGTTTTTTCGCTGGAGTAATGGGGATGCGTACGACGTCGAGATCGTCGACTATCGCTAGGAGCAATACTCATCATGTCGCACAAACTTGCACCGGTCCATCCTGGCGAAATTCTTTCCGAAGACTACATGGCGACGATCGGGCTCACGGCCAACCAGCTTGCAATGAGCCTGCGCATTCCCGCAAACCGGATTACCGCCATCATTGCCGGTAAGCGCCGGATCACCGCTGATACTGCCCTGCGTCTCGCTCGCTACTTCGGCACGAGCGCTGAGATGTGGATGGATCTCCAGGGCGACTACGACCTTCAGACAGAGCGCGATCGACACGGCGCCGAAATCGAACGGTCGGCGCTCGTTCCCGCGTAGCCAGAATTCGGGGGTCGGGCGAATTCCCGGGTTCCATCCCCGCAATGGCTCGACGATTCGTTACGGCTCTGTCGCCATGTCGATTACGGCTCGCGACGCCGCCGCGTTGATGGCCACCCAATCGCCGCCCTTCGTCGCATAGGAAATGTTCTGTAGCGTTTCGATATCGGCGTGGACGCGGGGCGACATTCCGGCGTACGGCGGCAGCGTAGCGACAGCGCCCCGGAAGTTCGCGTCACTCTCTGGGTCTCGCAGGACGGCAGCGTTATATGCTACCTGCGCGATCAGGTTGCCGAGAAGAAACGCTTGACGCCTGCCGATCGGCCATTTGGTTGAGATCGAGTGGGTCAGCGGTCCGCGCAATGTTTCATTGACGGCTGCTTCGTCGGACGGGATTTCTCCAGAAAGGGCCGACACGACGCTCGGAAACGAAGTGCCCGTAGAATACTCATCGTTGATTTCCTGAAGCCGGTGTGTCACGGCTAGGCCAAATGCCCGGCTCTCCGGGCGCGAGAGCGCCAGCGGGTTGTCTACCAACTCCTGCAGCGTGCTTTGGTATATCCCCAACTGCGCATCCCCTTTGGTTCCGTCGGCCAGTGACGGGTCGGGATAAGGCGACGTCGGAACGGCCTCTAGCAATGCAGCCTGCAAAGGCCTGAGGCGCACGAACGGTGATCCCGTCGATGGCTGGAGCCCCCGAAATTGCGCCGGTATGGAGTCGGCGTGGTCGGCGAGCGTGTCGGAGAAGTGCGCGAGGTAGGCTGTCGTCGCCGCGTTTTCAGGTAGGCTGGTCGCGATTGAAATTAGGCCTGCCGTATACCACCACGCAAACTCCGGCTCCTCAGGCCACGCCTTGTCTGGAACGTACATGCCGTTCCATTCCTTGACCGCTAGAGCTAGATTGCCCGTGGCCAGCCAGGTTTCCATCGCGCCATCGGTCGGATCGCCGCCGCGCAGCGTTTGAAGCGTTCGAAAATCCGCGTTACAACGCGCTCGCTCGAGAACGATACCGCAGGTGCCCGGCATAGAGTGATCCTGAAAAAGCCTCTCGTATGCTTGGCCCTGCGAATACGCGTCAAGTGCCAAAGCAGAAGGTGCTGGGGCGGTCTTCTGGGCTGCCACAGTAAAAGGGGACAGGGCTAGGGTGGCGATAATTACGCAACCAAAGAGCGCGCGACAGTTCATCAATAAGAACCCCACAAGAAGCCGAAACATCTGTATCCCCAGATGCTCGAACTTTTCGACGCGAGGTTTCGGTTCCCCAGCTTGAGTTATTGGCTTAGTATCGTTCAAGGCCGACGAGAAGAGGCGGTTAGCCCTCGGGCTCAGATTTGATTCCCGGCGGCCGGTCGAATTGGCGGGGGTTGGGGTGTCGGCTAGGGTACTATTGACCATGATGGCCTATCGTTTCCAGGTTCCAGCCAAGCCGATGGCCTCGCCGGTCGCGACGCATTCGCTGCTAGCCCAAGTGCTGGGCATCACCGGCTTCGGCTTGTGCATCACCGCTTACGCTGCCTACCTCTTTCAAGGATTGGATTCGTTTTCGATCGGCCTGATCGCGATGCTGATCGGGTTTGGCGTCTTGTTCGGTATCAACGCGGCGCGCGCCAACGAAGCGCTCGCGCTGGGGCTGTTCTACCTGTTTGCCTTCCTCGAAGGTGTCGGTATCGCGCCGACGATTCACAACTATTTACAAGCGGTCGGTCCGGCTCCGGTGGTCAATGCGGCGTTGACGACCGGCGTGGGGATGTTCGCGTTGGCCGCGATCGTCTATACGACGGGCTTGGATCTGCGTCGCTTCTCGGGCTGGTTATACGGCGCGTTGCTGGTCGCAATTTTGGGCGGCATCGTGCTGCTGTTCGTGCATTTTATCCAACCGGCGACGTATTCGTGGATCGTCTTGGTCATCTTTACCGGGCTGGTGCTGGTGGACTTCGCGCGCATTCGAGCGGGCGGCGACAGACTCAACCCGGTGCAGCTCGCGGTCCAGATCTACCTCGATGCGCTCAACATCTTTTTGTTGTTGCTGCAAATCTTCGGCGGCCGGCGTAGGGCCTGATCGTCAAGCATGTGCGGGGTAACGGGAATATTTTCACCCGGCCGGGACGCGGCGCGCTTGGCATATTTCAGCTTGTATGCCTTGCAGCATCGAGGTCAAGAGTCGGCCGGAATTGCGGCCGCCGACGGCGGAACGATTCGCTCGCACAAAGAGATGGGCTTGTTGGGAGCGATCTTCGATGAAGAGATTCTGGCCGCGCTCTCGGGCCATCTCGCGATCGGTCATACGCGTTATTCGACCACCGGTTCGTCGGCGGTCGTAAACGCACAGCCGTTGCTCGAAAGTACCGAGATCGGCGAGTTCGCATTCGCGCATAACGGCAACCTGACCAACACCGACGAGCTTCGCGCCGCTCTCTCGCCGACGACCGTCCTGCAAGCGTCGTCGGACTCCGAAGTTATGGCCAAGGCAATCGTCGAGGCGCAGGGGACGATGCTCGAGCGAATTGCGACCGTGGTCGCCAAGGCGCGCGGCGCTTATTCGATCGTGCTGTGCACCAAAGACGAGTTGTTTGCGTTTCGCGATCCGTGGGGCGTGCGGCCGTTGTGTTACGGAACCCTCGACGACGGCGGTTTTGCGGTCGCCTCGGAGTCGTGCGCGTTGCCGACGGTCGGCGCGCGCTACGTACGCGAGATCGAAGCCGGCGAGATCATCCGCATTTCGGCCGATGGCATCGAGTCGATCCGCGTGACCAACGAACAAGCGCATCCGGCGATGTGCATGTTCGAGTACATTTACTTCGCGCGCCCCGACTCGATATTGGCCGGCCGTTCGATCTACGTGGCGCGGTATGAAATGGGACGCCAACTCGCAAAAGAACATCCCGTCGACGCCGATGTCGTGATGGCGGTGCCCGATTCGGCCGTGGCGGGCGGGATCGGCTATGCCGCGGAAAGCGGCTTGCCGTACATCGAAGGCCTGATCAAGAATCGCTACATCGGGAGAACGTTCATCAGCCCCGACCAAGGTTTGCGCAGCCAGGGCGTGCGTTTGAAGTTCAACCCGCTGGTGGAAAACCTGCGCGGGCAGCGAGTCATCGTCGTCGACGATTCGATCGTGCGCGGGACGACCACGCCGCGGATCGTGCAATTGCTGCGCGAAGCCGGGGCGACCGAAGTGCACTTGCGGATCACCTCGCCGCCGATTCAGCACCCCTGCTATCTTGGCGTGGATATGGCCACCTACGACGAGTTGATCGCCGCGAACTTTACGATCGAGCAGATTCGCGAGAAGACCGGCGCCGATTCACTGGGCTATTTGAGTTTAGATGGGCTGGTCGCCGCGAGCGGCCAACGGCGCGATCAAATGTGTCTAGGTTGCCTGACGGGCGTCTATCCGAACGTTCCGGCAGCGCACAAACCGCGCGTTCCCGCTTAAACGTTTATTGCGGGAACGTGTTTTCGCGGACGTCGTCGGCGTAATCGCGAAGCGCTTGGGTCGCGAGTTTTCCGAGTTCGGCGTAGCGTTTGGCAAATGACGGCGAGTTGGGATACATGCCTAGCAGGTCGTGGATGACCAACACTTGCGAATCGCACTTGGGGCCGGCGCCGATGCCGATCGTCGGGATGGTGAGTTCGCGCGAAATCTCGCCGGCCAGTTCGTGATCGACGACTTCGAGCACGATCGCGTAGGCACCGGCGTCTTGCACCGCTATGGCGTCATTCATCAGGCGGTCGCGGTGCGTGCGCGGTTTGTAACCGGGCCCTAGACTCGCGGTTTGCGGGGTGACGCCGATGTGTCCGACGACCGGGATGCCGCAGGACGTAATCGCGCGAATCGCCGCGGCTTCGTGCGTACCCCCTTCGAGCTTGACCGACGACGCGCCGGCTTCTTTGACCAAGCGGATGGCGTTGCGCAACGCGTCTTCGTTGCTGACGTGATAGGAGCCAAACGGCATGTCGACGATGACGTGCGCGCGCTGGGTGGCACGGGTAACCGCGCGGGCGTGGTGGATCATTTCCTCCATCGTCACCGGGGTGGTCTCATCGTAGCCCAGCACGACGTTGCCCAGGCTGTCGCCGACCAAAATGACGTCGATGCCGGCCTGTTCGGCAAAGCGCGCGAACGGCACGTCGTAGGCGGTGATCAC
>DATKGB010000002.1:0-5102 GCA_035544315.1 Verrucomicrobiia bacterium | reverse complement strand
CCTTTTCGGCGGCCGACCCGACGTCTTTGCATTGCGATGGGAGAACACCAAGGACGGCCGCACCGGCTACGCGCCGGCGTGTTCGAACGAGTGGGTCGCCGGAATTTGCGGAAAGCCAAAAATCAAGTGCAGCGCATGCCCGAACCAAGCCTTCATTCCGGTCAGCGACGAAACGATCACGCGTCACCTCCGCGGGTCGTCCGGCCCGACCGGCCACCGAGACTTCGTCATGGGCGTCTATCCGCTATTACCGGATGACACGTGCTGGTTTCTCGCTGCGGATTTCGACGGCGAGCACTGGGCTGACGATGCTCTAGCATATCTCGAAACGTGCCGAGCCCGAAGCGTACCCGCCGCGCTTGAACGCTCGCGATCCGGCGAAGGCGGCCACGTATGGATATTTTTTGCGCAACCCGTAGCCGCGCGCACCGCGCGTCAACTTGGCGCTTCGCTTATGACGGAAACGATGGAACGGCGCCCCGAAATCGGCTTCGCATCCTACGATCGCTTCTTTCCGAATCAAGACTCCATGCCCGCCGGCGGTTTCGGCAACCTCATCGCTCTCCCGCTGGCGCGACGCGCCCGCGATCGTGGTAATAGCGCCTTCGTCAACGACAAACTCGAGCCATACGAGGATCAGTGGGCTTTCCTTGGGTCACTGCAGCCAATGCCGCCGGCTGCAGTCTCGGCGTTGGTCCAAGAGGCGCAGGAGTCGGGTCGAGTGCTGGGCGTTCGCATGCCGGTCGATGAAGACGAAACGGAAGCGCCGTGGCTGCTTCCGCCTTCGCGCCGTCGCACAGGTGGGGCGATCGGGGGTGCCCTGCCGGCGTCGGTGAACCTCGTTCTGGCCGACGGCATTTACCTCGATCGTGAGTCCCTGCCTCCAGAATTGGTGACGCGGCTCGTTCGTCTGGCCGCTTTTCAGAACCCCGAATTCTACCGAGCGCAAGCAATGCGGTTACCAACATATGGAAAGCCGCGCATCATCTCGTGTGCGGAGTTGAATCCGCGCCACATCGCACTTCCCCGCGGATGCCTCGATGAAACTGTCGAGCTGCTTCGGTCGATCCGCGTGAAGCCTGTTATCGAGGACCGCCGTGAGTCCGGCGCGCGGCTTGACGTGCGATTCTTGGGCAAGCTGCAGCCCGAGCAGGAGCGCGCGCTCGGCGCCGTGATCGACCACGATTTCGGCGTTTTGGCGGCGACGACGGCTTTCGGCAAGACGGTCGTCGCAGCCGCTGCGATCGCGCGACGCGGCTGCAACACTCTTATCCTCGTTCACCGACGCGAGCTGCTCGCGCAGTGGGTCGAACGGCTAAAAACGTTTCTGTCCGTTGAACCTGCGGATATTGGGACCATCGGCGGCGGTCGCCGCAAGCCAACGGGACGTATCGACGTAGCGCTCGTTCAGAGTCTCGTGCGTAAGGGTGAGGTGTCCGATCTGGTCGGCGGATACGGTCACCTCGTGGTCGATGAGTGTCACCACATCTCGGCATCCACGTTCGAAATGGTGGCTCGCCGATCGAAGGCCCGCTACGTCCTGGGGCTTTCCGCAACCGTCGCACGAAAGGATGGTCACCATCCAATCATCTTCATGCAATGCGGCCCAGTCCGATATCGGGTCGATCCGCGAGCGCAGGCCGCTCGGCGTAACTTCGACCACATCGTTCAAGTGAGAACGACGGCGTTTCGTTTGCCGCCCAACCTGCAAGCGCCGGGCACCTCAATACCCGCCATATTTGCCGCGCTCGCAAAGGACGAGGACCGCAACACCGCGATCATCGACGACGTTCTCGCTGCGTTGGAAGCTGGTAGAAATCCGCTGCTGCTGACGGAGCGACGCGATCATCTCGAGTACCTAGCGTCATGCTTTAAAGGCGCTGCTCGAAACATCACCGTGCTTCGAGGCGGAATGAGCGCCGCCGACCGTCGAGCCGCTGAAGCCACGCTGCGCGTTCCCGATGGTAACGAACGACTCATCCTAGCCACTGGCCGTTACCTTGGCGAGGGCTTCGACGATCCGCGACTCGACACGCTTTTCCTGGCGATGCCAATCTCGTGGAAAGGAACGCTTGCGCAGTATGTGGGCCGCCTACACCGTGACCATGCCGACAAGAAGGAAGTCGTTGTCTACGATTACGTCGACGGGGAGGTTCCCGTTCTTGCGCGCATGGCGTCGAGGCGCCAAGCCGGGTACAGGGCATTAGGATACCGCCTTCGATCGATGGGGCCGATGCCTACTGAGAGTCGGCCGCTTAGCACGAAGTACCTATCCGGCGACCACCGGCCACCCTCAGAGGTCGTTGACGAATATTGGATCTACGCCGAACGCCGGGATCAGGATACGTACCCCGAGCATGGTGACCGTGGCGGCAAATGGATGCTATTCATCAAGAACGCCGATATCGATGCCTGGTGGTCGAAGATCAAAGTTGCAACGGAACGCGGTCTGCTTGGAGGTAGCGCCAAGGTCGCGACGATGAAATCGAATCCGAACACTGCGAGTCCGGATACTCGGGTCATCTGCGTTTACACATATGACCTTGACGATGAACCAGACTGTACGCGCGTGCGCGAGGTACTGCGCGACCTTGGCATAACGTGGAAGATCCCGTACAAGACCGACGCCGACACCTACGCCGGCAAGTACTCGAAACAGGGCCAAGCTCGGGTCAGCAAGCGCTACGAATAGTGCCCGAGTCCTCGCCGCATGAGCCTGAGGAAGCTTCGAAACTACGGGCGCCGCCGTTACATTTTGGAACGTCCACTGGTGGTCAAAATAGGCCGGGATTGAGATTCACAAACAGGCTGCAAAAGCGAGCAATCCTCTTCGCGACCCCTTATGCGAATTATAATAACCGCCGCTCATCGTCCGGACCAGCTGTCGACAAACGTTACGAAAAGCCTTACGGCATAAGCCTTTCGAAAATAGTGGAGATGAGGAGACTCGAACTCCTGACCCCTTACATGCGAACGAAGAACGAGATACGTCGCGTAGGTCGCAGGCGTGAGGAAAACCCTGATAAAAAAAGGGGTTTAGGCGACTCGGCCATCCGCCAACGTCCGTCGATATTCGCTAATGTCCGCCCCATTGGTGGTAGTTAGGTGGTAGATTTTGGCAACGGTCCCGAGCCCCGTCTTCCCCGGCGCGCGAATCAACTTCGCCGTGAAATTCATAAACCCAATCGCTGACGGGGTCCGAGAGGTTGCCGACCGCTGGTTTCTTGCCTCGCGCCGGCGTGCTTAAGCGAATTGCGTCAATGAGAGTGTGTTGCCGTCCGGGTCCTTGAACCATGCCACGAGCGATCCGTCAGGCGTCGTCCATATGCCAAGGTCGTCCTGGACGAAGCCCATAGCCTTCCAGTCCTCACCGAAGCGTTCGAAGACCACGCCCCGATCGGTCAGGTCGCGTATCGTCGTGTGGGTGTCGGGAACGTTCCAGCCAAGGGCGGTGTGCCCGAAGGGCTACATCACGACCGTCAACTAGACGCCAATGCAAGAAGCCCGGCGGTGGTCGGGCTTCTTTTTTTGATGCGTTCGTTGGTTAGTGATAGATGCTTTGGTGCGGTCCCGTGACCATGAAGAAGATCATCGGAATGGAGAGCATCGTATTGACGCGCGACGCCAGAAAGGCAACGCGGCGCGCTTTGTTCTTCTGTTCGTCGGTTGCGGGAACCATGCCGAGCAACTTTTTTTGGTTCATCCAGATGAACGTCCAAACGTTGATGAGCATGATCGTTCCTAGCCACGCGCCGATCCCTATTGGCGCTAATGCGCCTTGCAGCCCGAACGCGGCCAGAATGCCCTTCATGCCGAAGTAACTGCCGAGCAGCGCCGCACCGAAGACCCATGTCGCAACCGCACCCCAACGAAAGTAGAAAAGCGCGCGCGGCATAATGTACTTGCTGATCGGCCCCGCTTCGCCGGCGGCCGTTGCTTCTTTGGTCGCTGCAGCATTGACGAAATTGAAAAAGTAGAGCAAGCCGATCCACATGATGCCGGCCAGCACGTGCAGCCAGCGCAGGATGGTTTCATTCCATTCCATTTTATGCACCAACTCCTGTGGCGTGCGCAGCATGCGAAACGATCCATTCCGCAGCCCAATAGAGAATGACAGTCAGGATCACCCCGCAGATGATCGTGCCCCACAACGAGTCCAACGGATTTTTCACTTAGCTTCCTCCGCGGCGATTACTGTGAATTTCGCTTTTGTGGCTCTTGGGTCGAATCCCTGGGCAGGCGAGCTACTTCGGCGATGGCGGCGCGGTGCGGCCCATGGCGACTGTGGCGCTCCCGTCATTTATTTCCCAAACGGGCGGCAGATTCGTTTGGCTTTGAGTTCTCCGGCGAGCCCACAGTATCACCAGCTTGAAGTACGCGTTTCCGACGTGTATGGAACGGTGCATTGGCGCGGAATCCGGCAACGAGCGTGTTCCAGGCCGAAGTTTGCGGGCTTCGTGATGCGTAGCCTGAGTCTGGTGCAGGCGCAGATCGGATAACACGCAAAGGAGGCCTGAAAGGAGTGTTTTTGATGAGACAGTTGACCTTGGGAACTCTTGCGCTGATCGCGTTCGCTCAAGTTTCGGCGCCCTTGGCGCGCGCATCATGCGCCGGCGCCGATCCGTCGATCGCCTCGGTGGCAGTCAGCGGCGTGACGTCCGACGGCCGCATAAACCGCTATCTCCTGAAGGGCAGAGTCGTCAATGTCGGCCAGCGCAAGCAGGCGTCGAACGTGTTGCAATTCGTCGATGTCTTCGAGAACGGGATAAAAATCGACGCGAAGAGCATCCTGCCGCTCAAGCCGGGCGCGTCTTTCACGTTCAGCTACGTCTACCAACGTTCGGTCTACGCGGGCACGGGAACGGCGGATCTCGTCTTTCAGCTTCATGTGCATCAACCGTCGCCAGCGGGATCGCAAAATTGCGACTCGACAAACGATGGCTTCACGCTGACCTTTTGATGGTGGAGATGGGGGGACTCGAACCCCCGACCCCTTACATGCGAAATCAGAGCAGCCAATCCTTGAGAATCCGCCGCAGTCCAAGGGCGGCAAGAAATGAGCAAGGTCCGCGAGGAGCACCGCTCCGATGCTGTCTGTGACC
>DATKGB010000001.1:0-3462 GCA_035544315.1 Verrucomicrobiia bacterium | reverse complement strand
GGCCACGTCTTTGAGTTCGCCGGCGGTGAGGTCGGCGATCGCGCGCGACATGCGGTCGGCGTGACCGTGTCGCGGCAAACGCGGCACGAGCACGTTGAAGCCGCGCTCGAACAGGGTGCGAGCGATCGACGCAAATTGCGTCGGGCTAGCGGTTAGTCCGTGAAAGAGCAGCGCCGCCCGGTCGGTTTTCCCGGAATGCAGCAGCGCCAGCGTCCGGCCGGCTGGGCCGACGCGGTCGTGGTCGCGTTCTTTGAAGCGTTCGAGGCGCTCGCACGCATGCTGAAATTCGTCGTTCATCGCAATTAAAAGGGAGGCGGTGCGAGCGTCCTTAAGTCCATCACACAAGTGTTCCTGGAACTTTCGCAACATGCGCGCGACCTCATCGCAATGGAGGATCGCTTCGGCGCGCACAATTACCACCCGCTGGAGCTCGTCGTGGCGCGCGCGCAGGGCGTCTGGCTTTGGGACGTCGACGAAAAACGCTATTTGGACTGTGTTTCGGCGTACTCCGCGGTCAATCAGGGGCATTGCCATCCGGGCATTCGCGCGGCCATGATCGAGCAATCCGCCAACGCGACGCTAACGTCGCGCGCGATGCATAACGATCGCCTGCCGAGGTTCTTGGAAAGGCTGACGCAACTGTGCGGCTTCGAGATGGCCCTCCCGATGAATACCGGCGTCGAGGCCGTCGAAACCGCGATCAAACTGGCACGACGCTGGGGTTACGAGGTCAAAGGCATCGTCGACGATCGTGCCGAGATCGTCGTCTTCGCCAACAACTTTCACGGCCGCACGACTGCGGCCATCAGCGCGTCGTCCAGCCCGGAAAATCGCCGGCATTTTGGTCCGCTCACGCCGGGCTTCGTGCACGTTCCCTACGGCGATGCCGACGCGCTCGAGCGGGCAATCTCGCCGAATACCTGCGCGATCCTGATCGAACCGATTCAAGGCGAGGGAGGCGTCGTCGTCCCGCCCGATGGTTTCCTCAAGCGTGCGTGGGCGATCTGCAAAGAGCACGACGTCCTGTTCGTCGCCGACGAAATTCAAACCGGGCTCGGACGAACTGGCGACCTGTTCGCCTGCGATCACGACGGCATTAGGCCCGACATGTTGATCGTCGGCAAAGCGCTGGGCGGCGGATTCTATCCGGTTTCGGCGGTATTGGCCAGCGCGGCGCTGATGGGATTGTTTGGACCCGGCGACCACGGCAGCACGTTCGGCGGCAATCCGCTCGGCTGCGCGATCGCGCTAGCGGCCATCGACGCGATCGTCGACGAGCAACTGCCGTCGCGAGCGCGGTACGCGGGCGCGCGCATCATGCAGGGGCTTCGCGCGATCCCCTCGCCGTTGGTGCGCGAAATCCGCGGGCGCGGCTTGTTGATCGGGGTGGAACTGACCGTTCCGGCACAAGCGCTGTCGTCGGCGTTGCTCGAACGCGGCGTCGCCGCCAAAGATACGCAGGTCAACGTTCTGCGAATCGCGCCGCCGTTAATCATCGACGACGACGCGATCGCTTTCTTCTTGAGCGCCTATCGCGAGGCGCTCGCTACGCTCTGATCTAGGCCGGCGGCTGGTGCTTGTCGTGCCCGCTGTTGCCCGAGTTCGAGTTGGGGCTCGAGTTTGAGTTTGACCCACGAGTTTGCTGCTGGGACGTACGCGTCGGTTGCTGTTGATACGTCCGCGTCGGTTGCTGTTGATACGTCCGCGTCGGTTGCTGTTGATACGTGCGCGTCGGCTGCTGCTGATACGTACGCGTCGGCTGCTGTTGATACGTCCGCGTCGGCTGCTGCTGATACGTGCGCGTCGGCTGCTGCTGATACGTGCGCGTCGGCTGCTGTTGATACGTGCGCGTCGGCTGCTGCTGATACGTGCGCGTCGGCTGCTGCTGATACGTGCGCGTCGGCTGCTGCTGATCGTTGCCGCGCGCGGCGTTGAAGCGCGACCACGCATCGCCGCCGTTAACCGTTTGCTGGTGCTGCTGCGTTAGCGGAAGCCGCTGTGTTTGCTGACCTTGCTGCGTTTGTTGACGCGGCTGATACTGAGCGCGCGTTGCGGTCGGCGCGACGTATTGCGTGCGGGTTCCACGATCGCTGCGTGCGAACGTCGTCGCCTGAGCGAACCGGCGGTTGGCCAGCGTCGCCGGCAGCGAGGTTTGCGTGAAACGCATGTTCCGTGCGGTCGGCGCAATCGGCACGTCGCGCCCGTTGAAGGCCACGGCGTCGCGCACCGTCGTTGGGTTCACCGGCTCGTTGTGGCGGAAGTCGCCTTGTTTCCAGCGCGCGGAGCCGATGGAGGTCGCGCCGCCATGTCCGTAGTTACCGTAGTTATTGATCGTCGTGTTGTTTTCGATCATGGTGTAGCGGCGGCCGCCCCACCACGGACGGTACGGGTCGGACGGTCCCAACGGGACCCAGCCGACGTTCCCCAAACCGATCGAGATACCCAACCCTCCGCCCGAACCGAAGCCGAAGAATGCAACCAAACCAGGCGCCCAGGGCGAGCGCTCGCGCGGCGGGCACCAGCCCCAACCGCGATGCGGCATATAGGCCCAACGGCCGTAGTGGTACGGAGCCCAGCCCCATGGTTCGTACGAAATCCAGGTGTAGCCGTAGTAGTTGCCTTCCCAGGACCACTGACCGTCGCGGTAAGGCGCCCAACCGGCGCCCTGATTGTCGGGTACCCAGACTTGTCCGTACTGAGGATCGTACACCCATTGACCGTACGAACCCAAATCCTGCGCGTCATACGAGCCATAGGCGTCGTTGGCGGCGAGCGCTTGCGCGAGTTCGGCATCGCGATCGATATTGAACCGATCGAAGTCGTCGAGTGCGACTGCATCTTGGGTGGAAATGCTCGGGCTGGCGGCCGGTCCTTGTGCGACCAAGGTCGCGCCGACATCGACGGTTTGCGTGCCCTGCGGCGTGATGACATCGGCCGATCCGGCGCGCACCGTCAAAAGCGTTTGCCCGTCGGCGGTAACCGTAACTCGATAGCGCCCGACGCTATCGGGTCGGATGGAAATGGACGGCGTATCGACTTCGGGACGCATCGTCGAACCGGGCAGGAGATCCACACCGACGGTGCCTTGTGCAAGTTGCACGACCGTCGAGTTGGGATCGAGGTTGGCGAAGCGCACTTGTGAGTTTTCGCCGACGCGAAGGACCGATTGTCCGTCAAACTGGACTTCGGCGCGCGCCTGCGAGCTGGTCGTCAGCGCGTCGCCGGTTAAGACCGGAGCGTTGACCGCAGCAGCGACGTTGTCGTTGGTGTCGGATCGTTCGACGGCCACGCTTCCGCTAACCAGCGAAATACGCACGGCCCCGGCGGTACCTGCCGTAGCGACGGCACCGGCGGTCGGGTCATCGGCAATAGCCGGAGCCGCAAACGCTCCAAGCGTCCCGATAAAAAGGGCGGCGGCAATCCCGCTAGCGACGATCTTTTTCATGTTTGTCTCTCCCGAAG